>CAZNQT010000627.1:0-2792 GCA_964574885.1 uncultured Pirellulales bacterium | reverse complement strand
GGCCCTGGCCTCGTCGGCGGTTGGCCGATCTAACGAGAATCTGTCATGAAGCAGGAGCGAAACAACTGGTACTGGATATAAACCTGCCGGAAGAACAATTTCGAGAAGTTTTTGTGCCCGGTGTAACCGATATTAGTTCCTATGAGCCCCAACCGGAATTTATCAATGAGCCTAAGCGACAAACCATTGATAATGACGAGTTGTTTGTTCAGGCCATCAAGCAAGCTCCCATAACGCTGTTGCCCTTTTATGCGGAGCTTACCAGCACGCCGTCTTCGGTGGGGGTATCAACTCAACAGCAGAAGGAACTCAAGCAGATTCGTTCCCTGCTTGCAGAGAAGCCGTCTTTGGATTTTAAAACAATATTCACGCGTATCTGGCCGGAGAAACACTTTAAACACCAAGATTCAAGCAAGCAGAAGCTATTACATCTCTATATATGGAGTAGGGCGATGAGGGCGCTGGAGAAATTTTCCTTTGCACGAGCGCCGGACCAAATCCATATACCGATGTATACCCTCAAAGGAGTAACCCCGCCGCACGCCAAGTTGGCCGAGGCGATTTCCAACACCGGCTTCGTCAGCGTGCAAGAAGATTCCGACGGCATCGTTCGCCGCATGCCCTTGCTGGCGATCTGGGAAGGTAAGCTTTTCAAACAATTGGCCTTTGCCGCTACCTGTGAGACACTTGGCATCCCCAACGAAAGCATTGATCTAAGTCAAGATCGAACGATCCTACTGGGCGACCGGAACATCCGGATTCCGCTGGATGAACAAGGAAATATGTTGATTGCATGGACAGGCCCGTGGAAACGTCAGTCGGAGAAGTTATATTTTCCCGCACGTTCGGTACTTCGTAAAGCCGACCTGGAGCGATCGTATAGGAATAATGAAAATCAACTGCGCGAGATAAGCGATCTGCAATTTTATTTGGATTCCTTCGGTAAGGATCCTAATCAATGGGATGAACAAAGCCTTCGGATAATCAGCGATTATAGAAACCGCCTGTCAAAAACGGAAGACCCTCAAGTTTTACAAAAGGCCAATCAGGAATTGCAGGCCCAGATCGAGGAAGTTAATACCTGGTTGCACAAACTGCTGGGCGGCAAAACCGTATTAGTAGGTGCGACGGCAACGGCCTTGGCGGATTTTGTAGTCACGCCGCAAAACAAGTTAACGCCGGGGATTGTCGTGCATCGTAACGTTATGAATACGATCCTGCAGGAGGCATTTATCTATCGAGCGCCGCGTTCGGCGGAAATCCTGATTATTTTGCTGTTGGGGACTTTGATGACGGTGATCACGGGGATCGCGCGGCCGCTGGCAAGTGGATTGGCGTTGGTTTTACTTGGCTCGGCCACCGTTGGATTGAACTTTTGGTTCGGGTTTGGAATATGTCATTACTGGATTGCCGTCGTATCCCCGGTGGCGGCGATTTTGGCCAGCTTTACGGCGGTAACGTTTTATCGCGAGGTCACGGAAGGCCGGGCCAAGCGTCGGATCACGGCCCGGTTCAAGCAATATGCGCCGCCGGCGGTGGTGGATCGGATTGTCAGTACTGCCAAGGAAGTCAGTCTGGCAGGAGAGAAGCGGGAATTGAGTTGTTTCTTTTCCGATCTGGCCGGCTTCACCTCGATTAGCGAAAAGCTGGGACCGGAAAAAACCGTTTCGGTGCTGAATATCTATCTGGATCGGATGACCGAAGTTTTGGATCGTTATTATGCTACGATCAACAAATTTGAAGGCGACGGGATTTTTGCGTTCTTTGGCGCTCCCGTGGAACTGCCGAACCAGGCGCGCTTAGCGTGTTTGGCGGCGATCGATACTCAGAAAGAGTTGGTCAGGTTGGTGGAAGAGCAGCGTAAAAGGAATCCTGACTTTCCTTTGTTGAAAAAACGGGTGGGTATCAGCACCGGCGAAGTCGTCGTAGGGGACTGCGGTTCTTATCGTCGATTTGATTATACGGCGATAGGCGATACGGTGAATCTGGGCGCCCGTCTGGAAAGTGCCAACAAGGCCTTCGGTTCCAGAATAATGATTTGCGAAACCACCTATCAAAAGGCCGCCGATGCGATTGAAGCGCGCTATCTCGGACGCGTCCGTGTCGTAGGCAAGGAAAAGGGAGTGGGTATTTACGAACTCTGCGGCGTCAGCGGCGAGATTGACGACTCCCAAAAAGAATATAACGAACGTTTTGCCACGGCGGTACGGTTATTCCAGGAACGGCAATTCGAGAAGGCGATCCAAAAATTCGAGGGGTGTCTGCAAGTTCGTCCCGTCGAAAAGGCGGTGATTTTATACCTGCAAACCTGCCGACAATTTGTAACGGAAGGGGCGCCCGGTGATTTTTCCGGCTGCATCGAATTAACGGAAAAATAATCCGGTCTATGCGCGTAAGTGCCTTTATTTTATTGGTTTACGTATTCATGGACTCGAAGGCTTCGGTGATTCGATTTTATTTAAAGCTAATTTGCAATTTATATGTTTACATTCCCATTGTGAGACAATATAATACATAGTTCGTGTAATTGAAGCATAGTATAGATGCTAGGTAAACGAGTGCTTTAAAAGAAACGATCAGGAGTGATTAAGGTGAAAGAGGGTATTCATCCGAAATACGTGGAAGCGAATGTGAAATGCGGTTGCGGCAATACGTTCAAGACGCGGGCCACGATTCCGCAGATTAATGTAGAAATATGTTCCGCCTGTCATCCGTTTTATACGGGCAAGCAGAAGTACGTGGATACCGCCGGCCGGATCGAGAAGTTCCAGAAGAAGTATGCCGGCAAATAC
>CAZNQT010000626.1:0-2816 GCA_964574885.1 uncultured Pirellulales bacterium | reverse complement strand
TTGCCGTCCAGCTTCCAGTGCCCTGCCGGTTTGGATACGACATTCTTACCCTCTGCCAGGCTCTGAATTTCAGTTGCCGTGAGTGCACGGTTGTAAATCCGGACATCATCGATAGCACCGGAAAAAATTTCACTCCGACCTTCATTGGAACCAATGTAGGCCGCGCGCGTACCGGAGGTATCAATAGTCCCGCTTACGGCCAGTCGGTCGATCTCGCGACCGTCGAAATAAATGCGCATGTTCGAGCCATCATACGTCGCCGTCGCCAGATGCCAACGGCCGTCTTTTACCGTGTCCAGCGCCAACAGACCGCAAGGTTCCGTGTATTTCCCCCCGATCCCCAATCCGAACCATAAACCCGTCTTATCGCCCGTCTTGCCGTAAGCCAGTAGGCACCGCGCTTTACCGTCTTCCTTACGATAGATTTCCTGCCAACGATCGCTGAAGTTTTTATCCGGTTTGATCCAGGCGCTGATCGTGATTTCTTTCGCCGGTTTTAATCGAGCATAGTGTTCAATTTTAACCGATCCGCTGGTTCCGTTCAGTTGAATCGCCTGATCGAATCTTCCTGTGACGTAACTCGACGCCTCCTTCGCCCCCCCCCTGCCGATCCATTGCCCCTGCCAATCCTTTTCGTTTAATAGACCCATTTCGAACGTGGCCGGTACGCTCCAGTTTGAAGGGCGTCCTTCCTTGTCCCACACCCGAACCTTCCAGAAACATTTCTCGTCGCTGGACAAGGCTTTCCCATGATAAGGAACGTTTACCGAAGTCTCCGAAACAACTTTGCCGCTGTCCCACTTGTCGCCGATGTTGGCTTTTAATTTCTCTTCGTTGCCGGCCACCAAGATTTGGAAAGCAGACTGCATTTGACCTCGCTGCGAGGATTCCAGGATCCAACCAAATCTCGGAGAAACGGTGTCAATACCCAAAGGATTTTTTCCATATTCGCAGCATATCTCCTGAACTTTAATTTTGCCGTCGGATACCTCCTCTGCAAAAGTTAAGGTATTCCGTGTCCCTAACGGTAAAATCATCATGAATCCAACCAATATATACTTTAAGAAGAATTTCATTCGAGATACCTCCACGTTTCGTTTGTTATAAATGCCTGAATACTCCTCACTTTGCCTATTGTTTATAAATCATAATTTCTCTTTCACGGAGTAGGTTGAAGGGCAATCGTCGCTTTGAGAAGATAACTACAGGTACAGCGATTGGACGCCTCCGGAAGAAGAAGCAATCCCCCCGCGGGTATCGCATTGATCCAGCAGCCGGGTCGGATCCCTCCGTAATTTTCCGTTTCGGTATCGGTAGTAAGGTCTCGATATCCCAGGGTGGCCGACCGAAAGGCCAAAAGGTTTTTGGCCCCGGTCAGTATGCCGCATCCATACGATCGCTCGAGCTGGAAATCCCTTTTCTCCCCGGTGAGAAGATCCCATGCCCCCGGTTGGGCATAAATCGTTCTGTCATTGAGAACGGGGCGCGAAGCGTATATAGCCTTGATATCCCACCTGGGCTTTCCGTCCGAGGCCCGGAAAGCCGCCATTTTACCACCAAATTCAGATAGCAGTTTGAATCGCGTGTCTTGAAACGCCATCAATAAGGTGTCGTATCGTTCGCTTAAGACCAGCATGGTGCCATAAATATTTTCCTCTACCCGCCATGCTTCTTTACCGGTTTTCATATTCAAGGCTAACAAGATTCCATCGGCGGCCTCTTTTGCTTGGGAACGGTTTTTAGCCGTTTCTTTCGCTTGTTTTTTATTTTGGCCCAGTCGATCATAAATGGACAGAGGGCGGTCGATCAGATAGACATGACCGTTTCCGATGGCAATGGCGTTATTGCGAATGGAATATTCCGGCGTATAGGTCCATAACAACTGCTTCGTTTTTACCTCCAGGGCAAAGAACAGAATGGATTCGGTAAACTGAGTGGTCATGTCACTTTTGCCGTAGGGATAGGCAACGATGTGTTTAGTATTGCTTAATGTTCCAAACAGGATACCGTCCGCACTGGCTATATAGCCCCAGATTCGATCGCCGCCATCGGGAGGCGCAGGCGGATCGAACGTTTTCCGGAGTTTACCCGTAACCGGATCGAGCTGAAGACATTGTTTGGGTGTGCGAATAAATACCCCTTCCGGGGTCACGCAAAAGTTACTTCCCGTACCGGACGTTCCCATCAGATGATCCTGATCGTAAGCCTTAAGAATGTCAGGAAGAGGATATTCCCAAAGAACGTGTCCGTTGTAAGCGTCCAGGGCGCGCAATCCATGCAATCCTTCGACGAATAATCGGCCATCCTGAAATAAGGGCGCCGGGCCTCGGCCATGGCGCGAAGGCATCTCGAAATCATTATCCGTAAACCATAACATTTCCAACGGGGCTCGGACTAATTGATCGGCGGAACAGTTGCTGTTGGCCGGATTGCAGTACTGATGCGTCCAGTTGCCAGCGTTCTCGAGAGGCCCCCTCACCGATGTACGTATCTGCCCCGCCTGCCCCAGGCATACCACCCCCCCATACGGCCTTTGCAGACGGGCAATTTCTTGTTGTGGAATCTCGGCGGCGGCGTTCACGAGGGAATTGCCGGAAACAATCAAATTCGCAAAATAGTTGGGTAATTGAGTGTTATGCAAATCCCGCTGCAGAACGGTTACGCGCGTGCCATAGATGCCTGTCTTTCGGAGAAACTCGCGCGCCTTGCGTACCTTTTGCGGATCCGATTCGAGGGCGTATATGTTTAAGTTCGTGCGCCGGGCTAATTCGTAAGCCAATCGACCTTCCCCGCATCCGAGGTCCAGACAGTACCCC
>CAZNQT010000625.1:0-2818 GCA_964574885.1 uncultured Pirellulales bacterium | reverse complement strand
ATGGGACAGCGCGATATTAGTTGGGTGCGTATCAGTAAGGATGCCGCCAAGGCCGGGTTTACCGTCAAACACCTGGGCAGTATTTTGCACGCGATGTATCACGATCAGTACGCCAACGTTATAGATAAGGTGCAGGTTAAGATATATACCGAAGAAGCGGATGTCCTGAAGATGCGGGAAATGGCCCGACAAGTCTATCTCGAACGGGACGAACGTCTGGCGGGTATGACGGATGAGGACGCGGATGTGTTTTACTCCTGCCTGCTCTGTCAAAGTTTCGCGCCGGATCACGTATGCGTCGTATCGCCGGAGCGGCCGGGCTTATGCGGCGCCTATAGTTGGCTGGACTGCAAAGCGGCCAAACAGATTACCCCCACCGGACCCAACCAGCCCGTTGCCAAAGGGAATATCCTGGATTCCCACGTCGGCCAGTGGGACAAGGTAAACGACTTTGTACGGCAGTCGAGCCACGGCAATATCGAACGAATGAGCCAGTACAGTATGATCGTGGATCCGATGACGTCCTGCGGTTGTTTCGAGTGCATCGCGGCGGTGCTGCCTTCGACCAACGGGATCATGATCGTCAACCGCGAATATACCAATATGACGCCCTGTGGAATGAAGTTTTCCACCTTGGCCGGCACCGTGGGCGGCGGGAACCAGACGCCCGGTTTCATCGGACATTCCAAGCATTACATCGGCTCGAAGAAATTCATTGCCGCCGAGGGCGGGATCAAACGCATCGTCTGGATGCCGAAAGTCCTCAAGGAGGAGGTAAAAGACCTGCTGGTCAAACGAGCGGAAGAGCTCGATCTGGGCGGGGAAGCGTTCCTGGATCTGATCGCCGATGAATCCGTGGGCGAAACCGAGGAAGAGATCCTGGAATTTATCACCCAAAATAACCACCCGGTGCTGGAAATGGATCCCATGTTTTAAGTCAGTTGTGAGTGGATAGTTGTGAGTTGTGAGTAGTTCAAGAAGCCCCCGCTGCTAAAGGGGGGATAGATACGAAAATATAATAACGAGGTACTCGACTCCCGGTTAACCGGGGCTGGAATATTGATAATAGTTTTTGATGCGAGGTATGAATCATGGCGTTGACAGGATTACAGATTTTCAAGTTGTTGCCCAAGACCAATTGTAAAAAATGCGGAATGCCGACGTGCCTGGCCTTTGCCATGGCTCTGGCCCAGAAAAAAAGCAGCCTGGACGATTGTCCGTTTGCTTCGGAGGAAGCCAAGGCCGCTTTGGCCGAAGCCGCCGCGCCCCCCATGCGCCAGGTGAAATTCGGCGCCGGCGAACACGAAATCAAATTAGGAGCGGAAACCGTAATGTTTCGCCACGAAGAAAAGTTCTACAGCCCCGCCGTCGTTGCCGTGACCGTCTCGGATAAACTCACCGGTGACGATTTAAAGGCAAGAATCGCTGCGATTAACGCCTTGCAGTTTGAGCGGGTGGGTCAGCAAATTGGCGTCGGCGCCGTCGCCGTGGTTAATGACAGCGGTTCGGCGGATGACTTTGCCACGGCGGCGACAGTAGTGAAGGAATCCTGCCCGTTAGCCATGATATTGGTATCCGATGCCGCCGACGCTCTCTCCGCGGCGGTTGGTAAGACGTCTGATGCCGTTCCCTTATTGGCCTGCGCCACGGCGGCGAACGTGGAGAAAGTAGCTGCCCTCGCCAAAGAGAAAAAATGTCCCGTCGTCGCCCAGGCTGAATCCGTCGAGGCAATGGCCCAACTGACGGAGAAAATTCAGGCCGCCGGCGTCGATGATATTGTTCTGTCTCTCCAGGCGGTGAATCTCAAGGACGAATTGTATGGCCTGTCGCAGATGCGGACATTGGCACTGAAAAAAAACTTCCGCCCCCTGGGCTTTCCCACCCTGTCGTTCGTACTGGAAGGCAGTGCCGACGAACAGTCCGCCCGGGGCATCGCGCTGATCTGTAAATACGCCGGCATTGTTGTCGTGGAAACCACCGAACCTCACGCGATTCTGCCCATGCTGACCACGGTAATGAATATCTTTACCGATCCGCAAAAACCGGTGCAGGTCGAGCCCAAGCTCTATCCGGTTGGGGATGTGACCCCGGATTCGCCGGTGCTGTTTACGACGAATTTTTCGCTGACCTACTATACGGTGGAATCGGACGTGGAAGCCAGCCGGGTGCCGAGCTATATCCTGGTTGTCGATACCGAAGGCACCAGCGTGCTGACCGCGTACTCCGGCGATAAACTCAATGAAAAGACGGTAGCCGATGCCCTGACCAAATATGAGGTCGCCAACAAGATCAATCATAAAAAACTGGTTATCCCCGGTTATGTCGCGGTGATGAGCGGCAAGCTGGAAGAAGCCACCGGCTGGGACATCCTGGTCGGACCGCGGGAAAGCTCTGTGCTGCCGAAGTATCTCAAAGAAGTAGTGTAATGCCGGAATCGGAACGTAAAACCTGTACGGTTCATTTCGAGCCCAGCGGTTTGAAGACCGTTGTAAATCGGGGCGCTAATCTGTTGGACACGGCTCGGAAGGTCGGAGTCTATCTGAGCAGTATCTGCGGCGGCGACGGATATTGCGGTAAATGTAAAGTTACCATCGACAACGGGCAATACGATTGCAAACCTACGACCTTACTCACCCAACAGGAGCACCGGGAAAACGTGGTGTTGGCCTGTCAGACCCGCGTGCTTTCCGACCTGACCGTTACGATTGGCAAATCACATGTTCTCGAGACCGATCAGATTTTAACCGACTCCGAAGCCTACCGATTCAGTGTCATGGCCGGCCAGGCCGAATCCGACTTGGGTCTCGATCCTCTGGTG
>CAZNQT010000624.1:0-2825 GCA_964574885.1 uncultured Pirellulales bacterium | reverse complement strand
CGGCCTATTTTTGGCCGCTTCTACTTCTCCAAAAATTGTCTAAAAATCACATTATCATTAGAATCATTAAATAAATACAGGCATGAAATTGAAGATATCATCATGCGACATACCGAATAATTTTCTTTGCGTCTTCGCGCCTTTGCGTGAGAAATATTTAAGGAGTAAGAATCATGACAGAGAACGAGATCGCGAAAATTGTGGTGGATGCCGCCTATAAGGTCCATACCACGTTAGGGCCGGGACTTTTAGAATCGGTCTATGAGGCGACCTTATTTTATGAATTACAGAAGAGAGGATTACATGTAGAACGTCAGGTTGTCGTCCCCGTCATCTATGAAGATATAAGGCTGGACGAAGGATTTCGTGCCGATCTGATTGTGGAAGATAAGCTGATTATCGAAAATAAATCCGTCACGGAAACCTTACCCGTCCACCAGAAACAATTATTGACCTACCTAAGGCTCGCAGATATGCGATTGGGGTTATTGATAAATTTCAGTGCATTTTTAATTAAAGACGGTATTCAGCGCATTGTAAACAATCTGGAAGAATAATATCTCACGCAAAGGCGACAAGACGCTAAGAAGAAAATATAAATTAAAAAATTTCCTTTGCGTCTTTGTACCTTGGCGTGAAAATAATATTGAGGAAACGAAGTTGAAGCGAATATTTTCGGATGAAAAGAAAGAGCGGTTGGGCTTGATAATCCAGCCCGGGGCGATAGGCGATTTGATATTGACGCTGCCGTTGGTGCGGCTATTGAAAGAGAAATGCAAGTTGGACCGGATCGATGCAATCGGCCATTTCGAGCGGCTGCGGATGATCGCGGGGCGAAGTTTCATCGGGCGGATCTTTTCCCAGGAAGAGGCTCAACTGCATCGGCTGTTCGTCGATAGCGCCGAGTTCGACGTAGAGGAGGGGGACTGTCTGATCGAACAGTTTCGCAAGTATGAATGGATCGTGACGTTTCTGGCCGACGAAAATGGTCATTTTGAGCGGAACTTAATCTACACGGCTTCGATCACGCACGCGGCGGAAATTATTACCCTGAAGCCCAAACCGCCGACGGATTTCTCTGAGCATGCCGCCCGTTATCATCTGCAACAATTCGCCGAGCAGACGGAGCTGGAACTGGCACCGGAGGAGGATTGGCTGACCGAGCCTTTGATTGAGGTAAGCGAAGCGGACCGGCCGGCGGTGCAAAAACTGCTAACGGAATTGAACATCGAGACGTTCCGGCCGATCGTGGCGATCCACCCCGGCAGCGGCGGCGAGCATAAGTGCTGGCCTCTGGATAACTTCCTGAAACTGGCGGTGCGGTTACGAACGGATTTATTTGAAGTGGTTTTCCTGTGGGGACCGGCCGAGCGCGAACGTTGGGGCGCCGATGCGGTGCGCCTTGTAGAGGCCGTCGCTCCGGTACTTGTCGAGGCGTCGCTGGCCGATCTGGCGTCGGTTCTGAGTTGCTGTACCGGATACGTAGGCAATGACAGCGGGATCGGTCACCTGGCCGGTGCTCTGGGCATTCCGACGATTTCGATCTTCGGTCCTACCAATCCTCGCCAATGGCGCCCCTTAGGCCCGAAAGTCTCGGTCTGCGAACCTCCGACCAACGTGAAAATCCCCTGGCCGGAGGTCCACGATGTCTTTCAGCACGTTAAAAACCTGATTTAAACAAAAATTTTAAATATTTTGCTTGCCAAAGGAGGTGAATTGGGCGTTAAATAGGGTAGTATTGCGGGTGTAGCTCAGTTGGTAGAGCATCACGTTGCCAACGTGATTGTCGTGAGTTCGAGTCTCATCACCCGCTTTTATACTCAAACCAGGTGAAAATACCTGCCGGTATGAATTGTAAGCCGTCGCTTACAATGCAATTACATACGGATGCAAGGTGTATTCCCCCTGGATAAGGGTATAGCGGCAACGAGGTACCGATCTCGGGCGTGCCGGCAGGGTGCGTGGAGTCGGGTCAGGCGTTGGTCGAGGCCGCGTTGAATGAGGCCCAGGATAGATGGTATATCCAGGCTGGTGTTTGACGCCGGCAGTGGTAATTTCTATTGTGGGCCTTGAACTTTTTAAATCAAAAGGAGTAGTTGGGTATGCCGGAAGAACAAAACACACAACCCGAACAGGATGTCACGGAACCCGAATCCACCGAGGCGAACGAGCTTGAGGCTCCGTCGGCAGAGAGTGCTGAGCCGTCCGAGGCTCCGACGGCAGAGAGCGCTGAGCCGGCCGAATCGGAAGCCGAGGAGAAACTGCAATGCTCGGTGAACGTGGAGGATTCCGGGCCGTGGAAAAAGAAAATCTCCATCGATATCGACCGGGCACAGATCGATAAAGAGCTGGATAAGCAATATGGCGAATTACGTTATAAGGCCCAGATACCGGGATTTCGCTTAGGACGCGCACCGCGACGGCTGATTGAAAAGCGATACGGCGAGGACATCAGCGACCAGACGAAACTGCGACTGCTGGCCCAGGCATTTGAGCAGATTGAAGAAAGACAGGATTTTGAGGTGCTTGGCGAACCGGATTTTGATCCGGAGAAAATCGAGCTGCCCAAGGAAGGTGACTTTCACTTTGAATACGAGGTGGAGGTCAAGCCGGAATTTACGCTGCCGTCCCTGGAAGGCGTCCGCATCGAAAAACCGTTATTTGATGTAACGGAGCAACGAGTGGACGAAGCCTTGGAGCAGTTGCTCAAACGCCAGGGACGAATTGAGGATATCACCGACGCTCCGACGGAGGAAAACGACGTTATCACCGCGGACGTAACGATGCGGATCGAGGACGTCGAGGATCCCGTATTGGAAGAGACG
>CAZNQT010000623.1:0-2826 GCA_964574885.1 uncultured Pirellulales bacterium | reverse complement strand
ACTTAACACAATGATTTTACGTCGAATCTGATTCATTCTTTCTCGCAGCTGCTCGTATTCCGACTGGTCCTGAAATCCCGGCGGAACAGAAGCCCCGGTGGAAGAACAGCTTGATCCGGAACAGTTACACGTTGAGTCCTTGTCCACTATTTATCTCTCCTTTAAGTTTGTCATCCCGAATTCAAGGATATTCAATTTGTCCCTAAAATTTCCCGAATCTTGCACCAAAGGCCTCGGATTGCCGCTGCCGCGGGACCATCGTCGTACTCCACGATACTCTGTTTCGCCAGTTGCGCCTGGGTAAAACAAATATCATAGGGAATCTGTCCGGCGGACGCCAGATTATGTTCACGACAATAATTTTCCACCTCGAGCGAGACCGCTTCATTAATATCATACTTGTTGACGGCTACAACAACGGGGATCTGAAAATGCTGAGCCAACTGCACCACCCGTTCCAGATCGTGCAGACCGCTCTTCGTCGGCTCTGTTACGATCAGCACTAACGACGCTCCTGTTAGCGAGGCAATCACCGGACAGCCGATCCCCGGCGAGCCGTCGATGAGCACCAATTCCCGTTTCGTCTCCTCCGCGATCTTTTTCGCTTCCGTACGCACCAGACTTACCAGTTTACCTGAATTCTCTTCGGCAATTCCCAACCGGGCGTGCACCATCGGCCCATATCGAGTTTGCGAAATAAACCATTCCCCACACGTCTTCTCGGGAAAATCAATGGCGCGGGCCGTACAAAAATGCACGCACACACCGCACCCCTCACAGAAAATTGGATCGATCCTGTATCCGGTTTGGTTTCCTCCCACCTCGAAGGTTTGAATGGCGTCAAATCGACAGCGCGCCTGACAGACGCCGCATTGAATGCAATCTTCTTGACGGATTTGTGCCACCCGCCCTGCCTGAAATGACGCCCGATGTTCAATCTGCGGCTCCGTCACTAAGTGCAGATCCGCCGCATCTACGTCGCAGTCCGCCAGCACCACGTTCTCGGCCAACGACGCCAGCGCAGCCACGATACTCGTCTTACCCGTTCCCCCTTTACCGCTGATCACTACTAATTCTTTCACCGTTAAGCTTTCCTGTTGCGTCTCGGATTGGTTGCCGACATCTACATTGCTTGCCGCCGACCCCGTTGCTGGGCGATGTTCTCGTCGATGTGTTCCTGCCAACCGTCATGAGTGTCTCCACGATTATCAAAGCGATTAGCAAATGGTTTGATATCCAGAATCGGTGTCCCGTCGAGGATGTCCACTTCATCAAGTAACAAAAGATTATTCCGACGCTCGAGTAACCGGACAATGCTCAATCCGATTGGATTAGGCCGCCAAGGAGCGCGCGTGGCGAATACACCATGGGATACATCTTCCAAAAAAGGTTGGACGGTTAACCGTACCCCCTCTGCCTGGTGGAAATGATAAAGGAGGTATATGTGAGAAAAACCTTCCAGGTCCTGCAAACCTTCCTCATAGTCGGCAAAAATTTTAATTTCTCCCTTGCAGCCGGACGCATAGACCGGTTGAATCGGGATGTGGGACAATTCCTGGTGCTCGCTGCGAAGAATACCAATGGGCTTGTATAAAATAGATGTAGTCATTTTTTCCCTTTCTCAACATTATCATATCTCACGTACCGACCATCTTTGTCATTCGCCATTCGTCATTCGGACTTCGTTATTCGACATTACTTGGGTCTGGATTCGCTCCCAGAGCTTTTCCAGACGCACGCGTATGTCCGGTATTTCCACGCCGATCAATTTACCCTGCGAATATATCTCCGCTATCCGACGATCGTCCGGTATCTCCATCAGGATTTCAATCCCTTCTTGTTGGCAATAGTCATAGACCTCCCGATCGCCTATCCCGGCGCGATTCACCACCACGCCGAACGGTAGATCCAACTGCTGAACCATTTCCACCGCCAGCCGCAGATCGTTCAAACCGAACGGCGTCGGCTCCGTCACCAATACGACAAAATCACTGCCCTGAATCGCTTCAATCACCGGACACGATGTACCCGGCGGCGCATCGATGATCGTGATACAATCATCATCCGATGCCGCTTTTTTTACCGCCCGAATCAAAGGCGGAGACATGGCCTCGCCGATCCGCAGCCGACCCTGCACAAACCGTATCTTACCTGCCTGACCCGCTTCTACCGTACCGACTTCCCGATCTACTTCCGTAATCGCCCCCCTCGGACACACCATCATGCAGCCCTTGCAGCCGTGACACAGTTCCGCAAACACCAATGGCTTTCTCTTCAGTGTCACTATCGCATGATACTCGCAGATATCGCCGCACTGACCGCAGCCGCTGCATCGGCTCATATCCACCTGCGGCGCCGGGACGCCGATGGGACGGATCGTTTGTATATTTGGCTGTAAAAAAATATGACAGTTCGGCTCTTCTACGTCACAATCTAGTAATTGAACGGATTCTTTCTCCGCCGCCGCCCACGCCAGACTTGTCGCCACCGTTGTCTTACCCGTCCCCCCTTTCCCGCTGGCTATCGTTATTTTCATTCTTGTACCTCTGATTTACGTTTGTCGGCGGGTGGCATGCCTACGCGAAGCTTAGGCATGTTTTCGATTCGCCATTCGGATCTTGTCATTCATCATTGCTTTGTCGGGTCATCAGACTCCCGCAATCCGGACATTTCATCTGATTACACGGCACGCCTCGCTCATGAGCGACCGTTTTACTGCATTGCGGACAAACACAGGCGCCCCCCGGCCCCGCCGCGAATCCTCCTCCTCGACCTCGACAGCTGCTGCCGCCGCCCCCGCGTCTCTGTCCACCCCCGCCCGTACCC
>CAZNQT010000622.1:0-2844 GCA_964574885.1 uncultured Pirellulales bacterium | reverse complement strand
CTTTTTACCTATCAATTCCTATCTCTTTTTTGGTTGCGGCTCGACCGCCCTAAGCGGGATTCGTGGCTAATTTCTCTGTGCCCTCTGAGTCCTATTCTTTTACCCGGTACCCGGAACCCTGGACCCGGAACCCGAAACACTAGTATCCTGTCATCCTGTCTAAAAATTCTTCTGCGAACTCCGCGATTCCAGCGGTGAAAATTTCTTCTGGATTCTTCCATAAACTGAGCACCGAGCTCTAAGCCCTCTTCTTATCACTTCTTCGGCTCAAACTCCTGCAGAAAATTAAAATACGACTTCACACTATCCAGGTAGTACTGATGGAATTTCTCCATCAGGCCCATCTCCTCCAGATCTTCCTTCCGCACGAAGATCATCGTCTCCAGATCCGTCCCCGGTATCTTCGTAATGATCACTGACATCGCCGGATTCGTTCGGCTGCTGCTCGCCAGTGATTGACGATTCTTCGCCATCTCCAGCAGCGTCGGACTGGCCTGAATCTGGACATAATCCGGCTCCAATTCGTATTCCAGACCTGTCATACCCACTAAGGCCTCAAACGCCCGCTTGATCGTCGCTTCCTGCATCTCTAAGGACGTACTGGTCCGAACCCGAGGCTCCAACAGCGTGAGACAGCCCGGCTCAAATCGGATCTCCACGTTTGCCTGACGCGCCAGATCCAACAGGATTTTCTGCACCGACTGATTCCGATACGATACCGTGATGCGACGATCCAACTTCATTAACAGCAGTTGCTGCGCCGGCAGAATCTCAATGTTGAGGGTCGTCGCCCGGCCGTATTCCACCACCGCACGCACGTACCACGTCGCATCCTGAAGACGTTGTTCTTTCCCCCGACGCTTGCTGTAACGATCCAGTACCTGCGTCGCCGGTTCCGGATGCTTCGTCAGGATGTCTTTTACTATATCTTTGTCCGCCTCTTCCTTCCGTCGGCCGAATTCGATCAAATCAAATTTCGTCTTCGATACCTGGTATATCTGCTTGAGCAGCTCATCTTCGCTGTCGTTGAGTCGCGTATTTTGTAACGTCACCAACGCCGATAATTCCACCAGATTCAAACGCCGCGGCTGACGCATCAATTCTCGCGTCCCTACGATGTAGATCCGATCCTTACCCACCTGATACATCAACGCCAACGGTTTTAACAATTCCCGCAGTGCGTCCCGCCACGCCATCCCCTCCAGTTGCACCGATTCCATTTGCGTCAACTTACCGTACGGCAACTGATCCAATGCGCTCGCCTCCGGCTGCAAAGGAACCCCTAGGTCTTTGCTCACTTGTGCAAACACCTCTTCTATGGTTTTATTCCGGAAGTTGATCCGCGCCGGACTGTCCAGCGCCTTCTGGATAAATAATTCATCCGAAGCCTCTGAAATCGCAGGCCCGCACATCCATACGAGCCCTACCCATAACACATATCCCATTCGGTATCTGCGGTTCATATTACGTGCTCCCCTTCAATAATGTCCCAAAAAATCCCGTCGGCGACGGCACCGTCGTTTCCTGTTCATCATTTTCGCCGCCGACGAAACAAATCACGCCCCCGTCATCATATACGGATTCGTTTTCCATATCCATAGCAAAGCTCGGCTCCACGGCCGCCGACGCCGACGCCCCCAACTGGATACGATTCACCCTCGCCCCTGATGGCGCAGGTGCGGATACCAATAACACTCGATTAACCGGTGCAGGCTTAACCTTCTCCACTATACCCGTATTACCTCGATGGATATCAATCTGTTTCTTAGCCTCTGGTGATAATGAATGCCAGATGGAAACAAAGGCTATCGCCATCGAGGCCGCCGCCGCGATCGGCGCCCACCGGGTCCACAACTGCCGGTATGGCCGCCGAATCACCGGCGCCGTCTCGATCGACTCGCGTATCCGCCGACGGAATCCCGTGAAATCCACTCCGTCCAGTCCGTCCGGCAGCGTCTCCAGTTCCGCATCCAGACGCCGATACTGGGCTTCCAGATCCCGGGCCTCGTCGTCCGTCTCCAGGAGCTCGATCAGTTCCCGACGCTCGGCCGCACTCAACTCCGGATCGTCGTACCGGCTGACCAGGTTTTCGTTCTCATTAGTAATCATGTTTGTCCCCTCTCCTCTACTATTTATCTCATTATCTCAAAGCCATTTACATAAAATTTCAAAACAAAGCCAATGTTGGTAATTTTTAGGCCGAATTCGGCAATCTCTTTAATGGCAAGTTTCATAGCCAATTCTCCAACTTTCCTCGCAGCCGCCGACGTGCCTCGAACACCGACCATTTCACGGTCTGGAGGCTGCAACCCATAATATCGGCGATTTCCTTCTGCGGTAGTTTCTCAATCGCAAACAGCACTAACGCGTCCCGGAGGTTTTCCGGCAGTTCGGCGATCGCCTTTTCCAGGGCCTCGGCCAGTTCCTGGGCCGATACGTGCTCCTGGGCGGTCGCTTCGGCGCCCGCCAGGGTCGTCAGCGGGCTGGCGTTCTCGTCGTCGTCGCCGGCGGTCTGGTCCAGCGAGATTCTCGGGTCCTTGCGGTGGCTTCTGCGGAAGTTCAGGGCCTGGTTGGCCACAATGCGCAGCAGCCACGGCCCGAATCGCTTCGGGTCGTTCAGTTGACCGAGGGCCTGGTAGGCCCTGATGAATCCTTCTTGTGCGACTTCCATGGCATCGTCCAGATTCTTGAGCAGCCTTGACGCCACCGCGACGGCTCGACGCTGGTATTGCTCTACCAAGCTGTCGAAGGCCTCAGTGGAGCCGGCCAGCGCTGCGTTTACCAGTTTGGCGTCTTCTTCACTCACTCTGCCAGCATACATACAGCTGCCACAAAATTAGACAA
>CAZNQT010000621.1:0-2853 GCA_964574885.1 uncultured Pirellulales bacterium | reverse complement strand
ATCACTCCGCAGAATCGGCCCCTGCCCTCGGTCTTGAGCATCGTCCAGTCGATCGCCCGACGCGCAGGTTCCGAAGGCAGAAACGCATCCCGGTGCCATTTCGCGTGAAAGCGACCAAGCTCCCCGATAGGCCGGGATAATGGAGCATGCGTGATCTCAAATTGCACCATTCGTTTTTCCTTGCCGTCGTTGGCCAGTTGCACCTTGGCGCTTTTCCCGAATGGCATATACCAGTACGAATAATAACCGTCGGTGGTCATTCCCAGGGGCAGGGAGCGATAGAGATTCTCGCCCGCCGCCGTGCCGAAAAAATCTCCCAAGGGCGCCCATACGCTTGGTTCCGACTCACCGTCCCAATAAATACTCAACGCCAACTCCCGCAGCACGTCATAACTTTCCGGCGCCTCCGGAACATTCAATTTCACTTTTAACGCCGTTATGGCCCGCGGTCCGCCAATCTCACTTATCGTTACGCTCCGACCCGGTTCCACCGTAACGATTTTATTCTCGGCAATTTGGCCTTCGCGCCGTCCCGCCGGATCGATATCCCCCGCCGTCAAAATGGCATTCGCCTTATCCAGTGCCGCCGATTCCACCGACGAAAGCTTCATCGAAAACGTCGGCAGTTTTGTCTCCTTCGGATACGTAGTGTACGTAAAGTGATAATAACGACCCCAGTCTCCTACTCCTACGATCTTGCACGATTTCTGGAACGGGATCGGCGTATAGTTATTCTGCCCCCGCGCCGCCATATGCACCAGCGCCGGACGGGTAAAGGGCTTGGTCGTACGGTCGAAATATTTAATAAAGGGAAGATTCACCGCCGGTTCCGGATTCCCATCCAGATAAATTTTCACGTGTCCCTGTCTCGCCAGCGCCGACCAGATCCGCCAGATCACTCCCGGACCTTCGATTTCCGCAAAAACCTGCTGATCCCCTTCCTTGCGGATAATCCCGCTCCCGTCCCCGTTCGCGGTCCAGGCGATGTATTTCCCGGTCGCGGCATCGTACTTGCTTTTCCGATCGTAGCTCGACCATTGCTGACATTTCTCCCCCGCCGCCGGCAACACTGCCAACCGCTCCAGATCCGTCAACCGCCCAATTAGATCTATATATGTATATTCCGCTGCGTTTACCTTCGGATAATTACATACCATGATTATGCCCATCAGAACCAACAGCTTCTTCATAGGACGCCTCTCCTTTCCTTTATAATCTGTGGTTAAATCTCATTATTCGATATTCGGTATTCGTCATTGATTCGTCATTCGAATTTCGTCATTCGTCATTATTATCCACAATGTATTGCATCTGACTCACTTTTTTACAACGCCAGCTTCTTACCTAACTCCCACGCCCGATTCATAATTTCTGACTTTTCTCTGATCTCGCCCCGTTTCGTAACGCCGGGCGCCGCTATTGTACCCACTAATGGCATCTCAAGATAGTGAAAACATTTCGCAAAAAACGCCACCAGCGGCTCTACCGTCTCAGGGTTCTCTTCCTCGTACGGGATCGCGATTACCGCTTGTTTCCCCCGAATCTGGGCCCGATTCTCGCCGCCGTTGAAATACACAAATCGATCGATACATGCCTTCATCAAGGCTGTTGGACCATACCAATACACCGGCGTCCCGAAAACGAGCGCGTCGCTGGCGATAATCTTGCCGATCACATTTCCCATGTCGTCATGATGCGGACACGCCTTACCTGTCCAGCACGCATGACAGCCAATACATTCCGCAATCTCCAGATCCGCCAGAAATACCGCATCCGTCTCACCCCCGCCTTCCCGCACTCCCGCCAGAATCCGCTCCACCAATACCTGCGTATTCCCCCCCCGCCGCGGACTCCCGATAATACCAAGTACTTTCTTCATATGTAAATCTGGGTAGGGTGCGCACTGCACACCTTAAATAAAATAATATTAGTCATTCGTTATTCGTCATTGATTCGTCATTCTGGTTTCGTCATTCGTCATTATCAGCATAAGCACCTATTGATGAAACATCTCACTTCTTTACCGCTTCTATCGGCCCGATATATTTCTTCGCCACCACGATATCATCAAACCAGACCTTACTCACGTATCCTTCCGGCGCATCCGTAATATACAGCAGCAGCCATAAAAAATTGATATTCAATTTCTCGTCCTTACGCCACCGGAACCCTTCGAACGGTTTGCCCTGCGGATTCGGCGTGAAACTGTCCCACACCCATTTCCCCTTCGGAAATCCTTCCCCCAGATGACTGATTGTCTGCCCGTCCTTAATCCATGGCCGACCGTCGATCCAGACCGCCTGCTCTCCGTTCCGCTCCGACACCGGCTCATTCATCTTCATCATCAGTTCCACGCAGATCCACTGGCCCTTTTTCACCTTGAGCTCCTTATCATTGATGAAATCATGTCCCCACGATCTTTGATCCGGCGAATGTCTCATCTCCATCCAATACGAATAGAAATCCCACCGCCAGTTCTTCCCGTATGGCTCGATCCCCGTCGTAAACCGTTCATCCCCTTTGGGTTTATCCCCCGCTCCGCCCTGGGGCCACCGCGTCGCCGGATTATACCCTCCCAGATGAACAAAATGATGAATCGGATAACACTCCGTATCGAACTTCACGTAAAACCGTAGATAGAGTTGCTCGTATCCCGGCAGCAGCCGACGATACAAATGCCCTCCCGTACTTTTGCCCCCAACATGTCTCATCAGCAGCGATTTCCTCCCCCCACTCCCCTTGCTGGTATCCGCCGATAGCGACATGCTCTCTTGATTCTTTACACTCTCCCACCGCTTCACCACCGCCGTCAGCGAATCCTCGAATCCCTCCACGAATACCACGTCCTTATCC
>CAZNQT010000620.1:0-2853 GCA_964574885.1 uncultured Pirellulales bacterium | reverse complement strand
GTTATCCTCCTTGGCCGTCAGGATCGCCGCGACCATTTTTTCCGCTGCCTTTGCATCCGCACAGCGGACGGGATTCTGTTCGATAACCGAGTAATCGCAGGTCTCGGCCCGGATACCGGCGATCTCGACGGCGTGGGCCACGATGCCCACGCCCCGTTTTTGCATCAACATCTGGGCGACCGCGCCGCACATGACCCGACTGGCCGTCTCGCGGCCGGAGGAGCGCCCGCCGCCGCGATAATCCCGGATGCCGTACTTCTGATAGTAGGTGAAATCCGCGTGTCCGGGGCGGAACATCTCTTTGATGCCTTCGTACTTGGTGGAGTCCTGATCGCGATTGAAGATGACCATCGCAATGGGAGCGCCGGTGGTCTTGCCCTGGAACACGCCGGAGAGGATCTCCACGCGATCTGTTTCGCTGCGGGGCGTGGTGACCTCGCTCTGGCCGGGCCGGCGACGATTCAACTGCCGCTGTACCTCGGACGGATCGAATTCAATACCCGGTCGGATGCCGTCGAGCACCGCGCCGATCGCCGGGCCGTGACTTTCACCGAAGGTGGTTACCCGAATCACGTCGCCGTAGGTATTGGCGGCGCGGCAACGGACGGCCAGTTCCTGCGAGATCAGATCGCGCACCCGCTCGGCCAGTCGCAGCGGATCGTCCGCAGTGGTATCCAGCACCAAATCCGCATAGGGACGGATGACCTCGTTGCGATAAGCCAGTTCGGCGTAAAATGTTTCGCGGCCGTCGGGCCCAGCCAGCCAGGGAGGGACGCCGTCCTGGGTCGCCCGCTGCCAGGCTACTTCCTCCTGCGTGGTAAGATAGACCAGGATCGCATTATTTCGCAGGGCCAGCCGGTTCTCCGGCGTCAAGAGGATCGAACCGCCCGTAATGACCAACTGCCAGTCCACGTCCCGCATGGCCCGGACCGCCTGTTTCTCCAGCGTGCGAAAATATTCCTCGCCGCGCTCGATATAGATCTGCCGGTAGGTCTTGGCCTCCCGAGTTTGTTCGCGGTGTAACTGCTCGATATACTGGTCCGTCTCGATGACGGACAGACCCGTCAGCTCCGACAACGCTGCACCGAGTGTGCTCTTGCCCGCTCCCTTGGGACCCGCGATTACGATCTTCATTCCAAAACCGCCTTTTTCGTATTCTGGTTAAGTTATATGTGACATTCAGTCTTTATATGATTGTATCCCATATTCACTGATATGCAAATCGTAACCGTCACCGAAAGGTGAACTGCAATAGTATAACTCACTTGAGAAACATCCTGATTTGAGGTGTCGTTCCTGTTGCGGAAAGAATGTCGCAAAAACTTGGTGTTTTAGTGTTTTTGTGGTGAGAAATGCGGGTTAACGGTAAACCGGAAACTGTAAACTGTAAACCATATTCACTGCGGACCTTGGACTGTAAACTTCTTCCTATTCAATATCCAATTATGCTTACCGTGAACTGTGAACCGTGAACTGAAAACTTCTTTCTATCTTCTACCCGCTAACTTTTTTCTCTATCGGTAAACCGCCGCTGCCACAGTTCCAGCATTAGCAGCGACCATAACCGATGACCGTGATCCGCTTGTTTTTGCTCGTTTTCCCGGAATAATCTTTCCAGGGCCTCCCGGCGAAAATACCCCCGCTGTACTGCCCGATCGGAAAGCACCGTATCGCAAAATAGGTCTCGCAACTCCCGGCGAAACCATTGGCCGATGGGAACGCCGAAACCCAGCTTACCGCGCCGCGCTATCTCTCCACCTACCATATCCCCATACGTCTGACGTAATAATACCTTACTCACCCGACCGTTATGCCGCCACGCCGTTGGCAGCGCATACGCCAACTCCACCACCTTATGATCCTGAAACGGACTCCGCACCTCCAGACCGATCGACATACTCGCCCGATCCACCTTGGCGTTGATGTCCCCCGGTAAGTAATGCAATCCATCCGTCCACATCGCCTGAGCCATTAACCGTTCCGTTTGCGAATGACAGGTAGCCGACTCCGGGAAACACGAATCCAGGTGTTTCCATAATTCTCCGGGTGGCGCCGCCAAGCGAGTCTGCGAGCTCGCCGGTGGAAAATTCGATACGATGATTTCCGAAATTAGATCCGGATCGAACACCGCCAGCCATTTCAGATACCGTTGTGAAGGAGATAAATCTAAAGCTGCTAAAAGACGTTGCAGACGATGCAGTCGCCTGTGATGTTCCGCCGCCGATAAACGATGCCAGAGCCGACGCCGTGCCAGAAATCCCAGCACCCGACTCCGTCGGATTTTCTCCGCCAGATACATCGCCCGGTACCGATCGTAACCCCCGAAGCACTCATCCCCCCCGTCACCGCTCAGGGCGACCGTAACCTTCGACCGCGCCACGTGCGACAGATGATACGTCGGCAGCGCCGAACTATCGGCGAAGGGTTCATCGTAATAATAACTGAGCTTTTCTATCGTATCCGCACAATCCGGCCGTACCACCCGCTCGTAGTGATCGCAGTCGAACCGCGCCGCTGCCCGACGGGCAAAGCCCAGCTCATTATACATCTCCTCCTCGAATCCGATCGAGCAGGTCTGGATGGGCTGTTCACTGATTCTGCTCATCAGACCCACAATGACCGTCGAATCCAGCCCCCCGGACAGAAATGCACCCAAGGGGACGTCGCTAATCATCCGTAATTGGACCGATTCGGCTAAAACCTCCCGCAATTGCTCGCCGGCATCGCGGATTCCACCCTTATTTTGGTCGGCCCAATTGGGTTTGTTTTGTAAAAACCAATAGGGCGTCGGTTTGGGCCTACCAAAATTGATTGAATTTACGACCATGCTATGGGCCGGCGGCAGTTGGCGGA
>CAZNQT010000619.1:0-2857 GCA_964574885.1 uncultured Pirellulales bacterium | reverse complement strand
GGATTTATGCACACCCGAGGGCGGGTGTGCCACATGTTCCGCAACAGGAACTATCTACTAAAATATACGTCAAAAAAGGGGATTTGCCGTGTAAAAAGCAGGTAAAAATGGGGGGTAGGGCAATTGCTAAGCTGCTCCGAGCAATGATTTTAACCGTGGAAATGGACCAAATTAACGGTGGTTTTTTGCCGATGAAAAGATAGCATACGATAAGTGCTTTAGTAACAACTAGCTAGCGCAATTATTGCGCGGCCGATAATGTGCGGAAATTCCCTAAAATACCCGGGTTTTCCCTTGAGGTGCTAATGGGGGGTTGAACCGCGTTGGGTCTCATACTACAATAGATTGGGGAATGACGAAATATTGAACCAAGCACGCGATTGAAAATGGAGAAACCATGTTTGAGCGATTTACCGACCGAGCCCGTAAAGTGATGGCGTTGGCCAACCAGGAGGCCCAGCGATTCAACCATGAGTATATCGGGACGGAACACATACTTTTAGGGCTGGTCAAGGAAGGCAGCGGCGTTGGCGCCAACGTTTTAAAGAATCTGGACGTGGACCTGCGCAAGGTCCGCCTTGAGGTGGAAAAACTCGTCAAGAGCGGGCCGGATATGGTCACCATGGGCAAACTGCCGCAGACCCCTCGCGCCAAGAAGGTGATCGAGTACGCGATCGAAGAAGCCCGATCACTCAATCATAACTATGTGGGAACGGAGCATTTGTTACTGGGCCTGCTGCGAGAGCAGGATGGCGTAGCGGCACAGGTATTGATGAATCTGGGTCTCAAACTCGAAGAGGTCCGCGAGGAGGTGCTGAATCTTCTGGGCGCCGGGATGGATGCACCGGAGGGAGCCATCGGTTCGATGGGCAGTCCCCGCAGCGAGCGCGCCAAGGGCAAGAGCAAAACTCCTGCTCTGGATAGTTTTGGCCGGGATCTGACGGAATTAGCCACCCAGGGGCAGTTGGATCCCGTGATCGGCCGACTCAATGAAATCGAGCGAGTGGTGCAGATATTGTGCCGTCGGACGAAGAATAATCCGGTGCTGCTCGGTGAGGCCGGCGTCGGTAAAACCGCTATTGTGGAAGGCTTAGCCCAGAACATTGTCAAACACGACGTACCCGAACTGCTGGCCGATAAGCGGATCGTGGTACTCGATCTGGCGATGATGGTCGCCGGTACGAAATATCGCGGACAGTTCGAAGAACGTATCAAAGCGGTCATGAACGAAGTCCGCCGGGCCAAAAATGTGATTCTGTTCATCGATGAGCTGCATACCCTGGTCGGCGCCGGCGGCGCCGAAGGCGCGATTGATGCCTCGAATGTTTTGAAACCGGCTTTGTCGCGGGGTGAGATCCAGTGTATCGGCGCTACGACGATGGATGAATATCGCAAATATATTGAAAAAGACAGCGCCCTGGAGAGACGGTTTCAGACGATCATCGTCGAACCGCCCACCAAGACCGAAACGCTCCAGATTCTCAAAGGTCTGCGGGATCGCTATGAAGCGCACCATCGGGTTCGCATTCTGGACGAAGCGCTGGAAAAAGCCGTGGAACTGGCAGGTCGATATATAACCGGCCGCTGTATGCCGGATAAAGCCATCGACGTTATTGATGAGGCCGGCGCCCGAGTACGTCTAAAGACCATGACCAAACCGCCGGACCTGACGGAATTGGAGCGGGATGCGGAACGACTGCAGATCGAAAAAGACGAAGCCGTCAAGAACGCCGATTACGAGCGGGCAGCGGATTTGCGGGATGAGGCCCAGCGTCTGTTGCAGCGCAAGACCGAGGCGCAGGAAAAATGGCGCGAGCAGGCGAACGAAGTGGACGGCGTGGTAGATGAAGAGGTCATCGCTGAGGTAGTCAGTAAGATTTCCGGTGTGCCGCTCACGCGCCTGGAAAAAGAAGAAGTGGCGCGACTGCTGGAATTGGAAACCGAGTTGCATAAGCGAGTGGTGAGTCAGCATGAGCCGATCACGTCCGTGGCTAAGAGCGTCCGACGGTCGCGCAGCGGCATGAAGGACCCCAACCGTCCGATGGGCAGCTTTATCTTTATCGGGCCCAGCGGCGTCGGCAAAACCCTGCTGGCGCGGGCCCTGGCCGAGTTTATGTTTGGCGACGAGGACGCCCTCATCCAGATCGATATGAGCGAGTACATGGAAAAACACAATGTCTCGCGATTGATCGGCGCCCCGCCCGGGTACGTCGGTTACGAAGAAGGCGGTCAATTGACCGAGCGAATTCGACGCCGACCCTATGCCGTGGTGCTCCTCGATGAGATCGAAAAGGCGCATCCCGACGTATTCAACATGCTGCTGCAGATTATGGAGGAAGGCCGACTGACCGATAGCTTTGGCCGACATGTCGATTTCCGCAACGTCATTCTCATTATGACCAGCAATATCGGGGCGGAATTGATCAAGAATCAGGGCGGCTTCGGATTCGGAAAACGAACCGAAGAAGCCAATTATAATAAAATGAAGGAAATGCTTCAGAAAGAGGTCGAACGATTTTTCCGTCCGGAGTTTCTCAACCGTCTGGACGAATTGATTGTGTTCCAGTCGCTCACCCGCGAAGACCTGGACACGATTGTGGAATACGAATTGAAGAAGGTGTTTGCCCGGATGACGGATCAGGGATTACGACTGGAACTTACGGATGAAGTGAAGGAATTTCTGATCGATAAAGGCTATGATCTGGAATTCGGCGCCCGACCGCTGCGGCGGGCCATCGAACGCTACGTCGAAGATCCCTTAAGCGAAGATATCCTCCGAGGCGAATTTAAAGGCAAGAACGTCATCAAGGTCACCAAGGAAGAGGAACAAGACCACCTCCAATTCGAAGGGTTCGCC
>CAZNQT010000618.1:0-2858 GCA_964574885.1 uncultured Pirellulales bacterium | reverse complement strand
GCACAATATAATCGATACCGTCTCGAATCTAAAAGGCGAAGCGGGCTACAATCCGTTTCATGATGAAGGATTCGGGAAGTCCTATGTAGTCTGGATGCTGTTTTTAGGGCTGGTCAGTTGTGCGGTCTGGCAGACGGCGGTAATCCGAGCCTGTTCGGCGGACAGCGTGCGTACCGTGAAACGATTGTATATCTGGTCCTCCATCGGTTTTCTGATTCGGTTTTTGTTGCCCTATTTCTTCGGGATTTGTGCGTTTGTCTATATCGCTCAACACGACTCCTTAAAGCCCATATTTTTACCCGCAGAAGGTAAAGCCGACGCCCAGACTACGCTAATGGCGATGCCGGTGTTTTTAAGCCAAATTTTACCGATGGGTTTCATCGGTATCATCAGCGCCGGGATGCTGGCTGCCTTTATGTCCACGCACGACAGCTATTTGTTATGTTGGAGTTCGGTATTAGCGCAGGACGTGGTAGCGCCCTGCTTTAAGAAAGACTTATCCGGTAAAACTCGTATTTTGTTGACGCGAATTTTCATTCTGGGAATCGGGATCTTTATTTTGATTTGGGGATTATGGTATCCCCTGGGTCAGGACTTATGGGATTACATGGCCATATCCGGGGCGATCTATTTTACCGGGGCCATCTCGTTGCTGACGTTTGGTTTATACTGGAAGCGGGCAAGTAAAACCGGGGCTTACCTGGCTTTAATTGCCGGTTTCGGTTCCTTATTTGGATTGAAGCCGGTACAGAAATGGTTTGATATGGAAGTATCCAGCGCGGTAGTGGGCCTGATTGTAATTACCGCGGCTGCCGTTTTAATGATAATTGGGTCGCTAGCGTTTCCGCAGCGAGAAATTGAAAAACCATCAGGAGAATAAACTATGGATTTTTGGATAAAATTTTGGACGTACTTTTTTATTGCCAGTATTGTGCTGTTCAGCGGCCTGGCGGTGGTGGTGGCCATCGGTGGTTTTTTCAATATTCGCACGATGTTTAAGGACATGGCAAAACGAAATTTAGAAACGGAAGAGCAGGATATTACATCAGATAATCAACCATAAAAATCGAAGAGAGGAAATACTCATGGAAAACCAAGCGACACGACGGGAGTTTTTACGGGTAAGTGCGGCGGCGGGGCTGACGGCGTTGACGGGCGGTCTGAGCGGCAGCCCTGCGGCCCAGGCGAGGGGAGTCCAAGGCTCGGGATCGATGATCGGCTATAGGGCCCAACCGATTGAGAAGGTCCGGGTAGGGTACGTGGGGATCGGCCATCAGGGCAGCGGCCACGTGAACAACCTTTTAAAAATCCCGAATTGTCAGATCGCCGCGGTATGTGATATCCGTTCCAGCCGAACAAATTGGGCGAAGAAACGAGTTACCGATTCAGGACAACCCGAACCGGCAGTCTATGGCAAAGACGACCGGGATTTTGAGCGGATGTGCGAAAAAGAAGATCTGGATCTGGTGTATAACGCGGCCCCGTGGCGGTGGCATGCGCCGATCAGCCTGGCAGCGATGAATAACGGCAAGCATGCCGCCTCGGAAGTTAATATTGCCCTGACGATAGAGGATTGCTGGAAACTGGTGGAGGCCTCGGAGAAAAATCGCAAGCACTGCTGTATGATGGAAAACTGCTGTTACGATCGTATGGAAATGATCGTGCTTAATATGATCCGACAGGGATTGTTTGGGGAGGTTCTGCACGGCGAATGCGGCTATTTGCACGATCTGCGCGCCTTGAAGCTATCGCCGAATTATTACCAGGGCATGTGGCGAATCTATCAATCCCTGAAGCGGAACGGCAATCTCTATCCGACGCACGGGATCGGTCCGATGGCCTGGTGCATGGACATTAATCGGGGGGACGCGTTCGATTACCTGGTCTCGATGAACGGCCCGGCGCGGGGTCTGAACGAGTATGCGGAGCGGATGGCGCACGAGGCCAAAACACCAGAGCTACGCGAGCATTATGCGAAATGGCTTAACAAGCAATATGCTCTGGGCGACGTGAATATAACCCTGATTAAGACCAAGCTGGGCAAGACGATCATCTGCAAGCACAATACCAATCTGCCGCGCCCCTACAGTCGGGATTTCCTGGTCCAGGGCACCAAGGGAATCGTGCGGAAATACCCAACGGAGAAAATCCATATCGAAGGCATGAGTCCAGGGCACAGTTGGGAAGACATGACTGCTTATAACAAGAAATATGAGCACCCGGTATGGATCCAGACCAAAGAGCGGGCCAAGGGCGCCGGTCACGGCGGTATGGATTACATTGAGGATTACCGCCTGATCGAGGCGCTGCGGCAAGGGACCGAACCGGATTTCAACGTGTATGACGCCACGACCTGGAGCTCCATAATTCCCCTGAGCGGCGCATCGAGCAACCACAGCAGCAATCCGGTGAAATTTGAGGATTTCACCCGCGGGGGCTGGCAGAAGAAGCGGCCTTTGAACGTGGACCTGGTGAAAGCGTAGTTATTTTCTGTGCTGTAGAAAAGGCATGCCTAGGCTTCGCGTTGGCATACCTTTTCATCTTTCACACGACGTATCCCCACGGCTGACACAGCCGTGGTACACTTTTTTCTTTTCAACAACGGCAGGAAACCAGTCTTTCAAAGCTATAGGCACCTTTCGGAATCATGGCCCCCTGCCTGCGCAGGGGTGACATTTTTCCACGAAGGTATGGTATACGACATTAAAGTTCAAAGAGCCACCCCCAAGCTCGAAGACTCGCTTGGCGGCGCCACCTTGCCGTAGATTCTCTTGAGGTTGCCACTGGTTCGGTGATTGATCACCCTCTTTTGTGTATGTACTGCCTATTCCAAGAAGCACAGCCGAGGGCGGCTGTGC
>CAZNQT010000617.1:0-2863 GCA_964574885.1 uncultured Pirellulales bacterium | reverse complement strand
GTACTAGAAGATATATATTCCGAAACCGAAAATCTGCCGAAAAATGCATCAGGAAAATGAGGATGGAAAATGAATTAACGCTAGTTCCTGGTTGTTTCGAAGGCGTTGGTATAGCCGTAAATTCCGGAGATTTTGACGGACTACCGACGGCGGAGTTTAAGGAGAAGATGACGGCGTGGCTTACGGAGCAGGGACAGGGGAAAAAGGCGATCAATTATAAGCTGCGGGACTGGCTGTTCAGCCGCCAGCGGTACTGGGGAGAACCGTTTCCGATCGTGCATTGTGCCAAGTGCGGAACCGTAGCGCTGCCGGAAGAGGCATTGCCGCTCGAACTGCCGGAGATGGACGACTTTACGCCGGCGGCGTCGGACGATCCGGATACCCTGCCGCAGCCCCCGCTGGGCAAATTGCAGGATTGGGTGCAGACGACCTGCCCCAGGTGCGAGGGACCCGCGCAGAGGGAATTGAACACGATGCCGCAGTGGGCGGGTAGCTGCTGGTATTATCTGCGGTTCCTGGATCCGAAAAATACCGAGGCGTACGTGGATCCGGAGATCGAACAATACTGGATGGCCCCGACGGAAGAGAATCCGACGGGAGGCGTGGATTTTTACATCGGGGGCGCCGAACACGCGGTGCTGCACCTGTTGTACGCCCGGTTCTGGCACAAGCTGTTGTACGATCTGGGCTATGCGTCGTCGCCGGAACCGTTCGGTCGGCTGTTTAACCAGGGGATGATTCGCAGTATAGCGTATCAAGATAAACGGGGAATTTATGTAGGTTATGATGATGTAGAAAGAAAAAGCGGTAAACCAATACATAAAAAAACCGGCGAGGAATTAATCGAATCCGTTGAGAAAATGTCCAAAGCCCTTAAGAATGTAGTAAATCCGGATGAAATAATTGATGAGTATGGAGCGGATGCTTTTCGGATGTACGAGATGTTCATGGGCCCCCTGGAGGCATCGAAGCCGTGGAATATGAATGACGTGCCGGGGATTCAACGGTTTTTACAGCGGGTGTGGCGGATGATTGTTGCGGAAGATGGCGCCTTACATTCGGCGATCCAGGAAGTGGAGCCGACGGAGGAGAACCTGCGTTTATTGCATAAAACGATAAAGAAAGTGACCCAGGATATTGAGACGCTGTCGTTAAATACGGCAATTTCCCAGATGATGATTTTTGTGAATGAATTTTCCAAATCGAATCCGCGCAGCCGCTGGGCGGTGGAAAGCTTCGCACTGCTGCTGTCGCCGTTTGCACCGCACATCGCGGAGGAACTCTGGCAGCGATTGGGGCATGAGACGACGTTGGCCTACGAGTCCTGGCCGATTTACGATGAGGAACTGACCCGGGACATGGAGGTGGAACTGGCGGTCCAGGTCAATGGCAAGGTACGGGATAAAATCACCATGCCGGCGGATAGCGACGAAGAGAGTATCAAAGAAAAAGCCCTGGCGCTGGTGAAGATTCAGGAACAGATCGCGGGTAAAAATGTGCGGAAGGTGATTGTGATACCAAACCGACTCGTGAACATAGTAGCAAATTAGCCCCCGGTGGTAACCGGGGGATGGAATACCCAATAGTTACGTTTGATTATTCATCCCCCGCTTACCAGCAGGGGATAGTATTAGAATCGCATAGGCGCAAAAAAAATCAGGTCGCCGTAATGCGAATCACGACGACCCTGAATCAATGGATCCCGAACACAACTCATAACAACGCGACTGCGTTGGCCTCCAAGCCATGCTGGGCCGATACGCTACTTTCTTCTCCTTTGTCGGTGACGCTATCGGGGACCATACGCCTTATGGATCGTAGGCCCAAGTCTTTTAGTGCACAATCGACAGGGCGTCGTCAATACACTGGATGACCTGCCTGACGTCAAAGGGTCGGCACAAGTAACTGTCAAAACCCTGTTGCAAAAGCGCCTGCCCCTCCCCTTCGGTTAACTGGGACGTGATGGCAATGATTTTGACGTCCTGGAGTTCCGTGTTTTCATGGATCACCCGGCAGATGCTTCGGGCATCGAGGTCTTCCAGCATAATATCGACGAGCATAATATGCGGTCGAAACTGCTCGGCAATAATTCCGGCGTCGAATCCTCCCTGGGCGATGCGAATTTCGTAGCGGCCATCTTTTTCCAACGCCTCGGCCAGCGAATGCGTGATTTCGGCTTTATTATCCACCAGGAGCACACGCGTCGTTCCGCTGTCGAGCCCGTTGAGGGGGATGCCGTGAGCGCGCATGAACCGAACCAGTTGATCGACGGGAATGCGTCGATCTTTACTGCCCGGAATGCGATACCCGCGCAGTTGCCCGGAATCAAACCATTTCGAAACCGTACGGGGCGCTACGTTGCAGATTTTCGCCACTTCTCCGGTTGTGAGTACATCCTTTTTTTTCATAACGAACCATTTCTTGAGGATGATAGTTTTCCCTCACCTCTCATACAAATTCCTCTCCCTTCGTCCCGGTAACCCCCGACGATATATGTCGGCCCGCCACTTTTCGGGAACGTCTCAGTGGATACATCGGCACAAAAAACGTGGGGATTAACCACGCTCTCTATAAATGAGCCGGGGACACAGGAGGGACCGAGGAAAATAGTTCGTTGTAGGCCCCTTTTTCGGTGTTCCCGTCTTCTGCGCCGCCGTAACCTTGCCTATAGCAACCAATTAACCATCCTGGTAGGTTACAGGTCTGTTCGAGCCTTTTTTTGTCAAAATGACTCTTTTGGCTCGCCGGGTCCAATATTTCCGAAAATCCGGCCTAATTGATACAATCAATGTTTATATAATTATAAACCCTCCGTGAGAAAAGGCAAGTTATCGGAAGTAAAAATCCGGAGAATGCCCACCAC
>CAZNQT010000616.1:0-2865 GCA_964574885.1 uncultured Pirellulales bacterium | reverse complement strand
CAATAAATTCCACTACCTCATCCGGCGGCTTTATCCCACGCAGCAGTGCTTTTTTATGAATGATCGCCATACGCGTTTCATAGCCGGGTTTATCGATCCTGGCTACCAGGCCCTGATTGAAGCGACTGACCAGACGCTGCTCCAGTTTCGGAATCTCTGCTGGAGAGCAATCCGCCGAAAGTACGATCTGTTTCTGGGCCTGATACAAGGTGTTAAACGTATGGAAAAATTCTTCCTGCGTGTGCTCTTTATCCGAAAGGAACTGGACGTCGTCGATCACCAGCATATCGGTATGACGATACTTGTAACGAAAATCGTGCAGTTTCCCCTGCTCCACCGACCGGATAAAATGATTCACAAACGTTTCGCACGTCAGATAACTCACGCGCAGCGGCGGTTGTTGTTTTAATAATACTTGGCAGGCGGACTGTAAAAGATGGGTCTTGCCCAGTCCGACGGCGCCGTGAATAAAAAGCGGATTATAGGCCTGGCCCGGCGCTTCGCTGACGGCGATACTGGCCGCATGCGCCAGCCGATTACAGGGACCCACCACGAAATGATCGAAGGTATAATCCGGACTGAAACAAAACAGCTCCGTTTCTTCTCCCGAAGTACCGGGATAATCGTTTTCCTCCAAATGCTGATTATCCGTATGCGCGTATTCCAGGCTGATCAGATGCCCGGTAATCTGCTGGGCCGCTTCGGTGAGCGAATCATTACACATACGATGCAGGTACGAAAGCCACGAAGGCTCCGATACTCCCAGACGCAGCAAACCATTTTCCAGGCTGATCGGTTCGATTTGCTCAAACCAACTACGCCAGAGATCACTTTCTTTTTTCTGAAAGTAACGAAGAATTTTATCCCAAATGTCGGCCAGGACATCGGCCACGACCGGATTCTCCTTTCGCTCTTCTAGCCGTCGCTCATCGAATATTCCCCATACCTTGGCCTGCGAAGAACTCTCCCTGCGGTGCTCTCGGTGACAACCTCAAAGCGCAAACGCCGCGACAAGGGATCCTTGCGCAGGGCCTATGAGCAGGAAATCCATTTCCGAAACGTATTACCTGACGTCTCCTAAGTGCGCCAGAAAAAAAGAACCGAGTCGGGAAAACTCGGAATATGAGCATCAAAAAACTGATACGCCCTTAACCATAACATCGTATTCGCTCAAACAAAACTTGCAAGCCGGACTCGCAAACGTCCTTGTTACATCCTTCTTGCACGTGTTGTCAAGCAGCCGTTTTTGGGAGCAGGATCACGCCGCTCCCTCAGATCGCTCGCTGATCGTAAAATCCAATCTAACCGTAGTCCATTTCGGTGTCAACTCTTAAATACATTTATCCGGAAAAAATGTCCGCCTAGAAAATCACTTTTAAAGAGATTACCGGTGATGCCGGGTAATATAACGATATGTGACTTTAGGGGAGGCCGATACATGATCTGTTCATTCGCGACCTGAATTTTGTTGGAAAAATAAGAAATTCTGCCAACTTTTCTCCTCCGAACGGGTCAATATAAACGATAATAATGGAGGATTCATAACGCACAGGTGTCCGGATTTTTGACTCATAACGCGGATGGGATCGCGATAGGGACAGTTTTTGGGGATACAGCGGCGTTCGGACTTGACAAACACCGATATAAAGTATTTGCTTTTGGTAATGGATTAAGGTGCTTTTGTCTATATGGATTAGGACGGCTTAACCTATAGGGTTTCAGAATAGTAATTTATGGAAAGGACAACCGATGAATAGTAAGGAACGTACGAATATCGTTGGCGCAGCGGCAAAGGGTTGTGGACTGTTATTCTTGACTGTGTTTGCACTTACGAGCTTTTTTGGCTGCGATCAGCCGCTCGAACCCGGCATCACCTACCACAAAAAAACCGTCTTATTCCCCATTTTTGATGTGGAGAAGATCGAAGGGACCGATCCGGACGGCACTCGCTGGATAAAAGAGAAGGGCGACGCTTGCGCCGCGATCATAATCTGGGATAAAGAGGATAAGTACGACAAAGACAATTTCGCGGTCTATAAGAGGCGAAAAGACCTCGTAATCTGGGGCCTGATATCCTCTGATGAAGAGGAAACCGAGAAATTTCGCAATAAAAAAGGCAATATCCTGTTTTGGCCCCATGAATCCAAACGGTTGAAAACCATGGGTGATGAGGTTAAATAACCTAAAATGTAAAGTGTACTTGAGGGAAACCTGATTCCTCGTATGTGCCGGCTACCTATAAACAACAAGTGGTCGGCCCATATCTTGCGCGTTTACCTATAGTCATACAATAGAATTCCAATCGCCCTGATTAGGTTTTATTGTAACACAACTCCTTCTCAATAAATGGCTTACTGAGAATTCCCTTCGTCGGCTATGTGGTGATATGTCGGTAAAAAACATTGACGTATCTGAAATTGAGAAGTAGCATGTTACGTCTATAAATTTGTGATTGACGGAATCGATCCGTTAATGTCAAACCAGGATTGGGTGCATTGGACAGGGCCCGGAGCCGAAATCGGATTTAGAATTGGTTGGGTGAGTGGAAAAGGAAGTAACTAGATGGCATTCGCATTGATATCGGATATTCATTCGAACTGGGAAGCCTTGCAGGCCGTGGTCAGCGAGATTGACAAGCGCGGTATTAAGGAAATCTACTGCCTGGGCGATATTGTCGGCTATGGCCCCCAGCCGAAAGAATGTCTTGATCTGATTATCAATCGAGGTATGACCAGTATTATGGGCAACCACGATCACGCGGTTTTTTACGAACCCACGAATTTTAACACGGGTGCCGAACGTGCCAGCTACTGGACCCGCCAGTGCCTGGAAGACGAATTTGATCGCGAGAAACGGAATCAGCGC
>CAZNQT010000615.1:0-2866 GCA_964574885.1 uncultured Pirellulales bacterium | reverse complement strand
CCCCCCCCCCCCCCGCCCCCCCCCGCGGGGCGGGATTCAACGGCAACGGAGGAGCCATCTATGTACATGTATGCAATCCCACGATTCGGAATTGCATATGTACCGGTAATTATGCCTCCGCAGGCGGAGGGATCCTCGTACAGGAATCCACCTCCTTAATCGAGAACTGTCTTATTACCGGAAACGAAGCCGATCGGGGTGGCGGATTGTATAACAATATCGCGGAGCCTAACATTCTGAATTGCACGATTTCGGACAATATCGCGAACAATGAGGGCGGAGGAGTATATAGCCATCAGGGCGGCATGACGCTACAAAATTGTTTGATTCAAAACAATCAAACCCCTACCTACCGAGGCGGGGGAATTAGTATTTATAATGCTTCTGATTTAGTGAAAAACTGTCTCATCGAAGGAAATATTGCCGACTGGGGCGGAGGGATAATCTTCACGAACAGTAATTCGTTGCTGCAAAATTCCATCATCCGCAACAATACCCAAACGGGCGTCTATCTCAACTTTGACAGCACGGATATAACGAATTGCTTGATCACAGGCAATACCTATACTTCCGAAGGGTCGGCGCTCTTTGCTCGTGGCAGTGATTCGACTATTCGGAATTGTACGATCTCAGGGAACCGATATTCTTCGGCATCCGTCTATCTTGCCAATAGCAGCGAAGTGAATTTCATCAACAATATCGTCGGGAGCAATGAGGGCCCCGGTGCGACGCAAGTGTATATTGGCGATCAATGCCTCGTATCCGTCTCTTTTTGCGATATCCTGGGAGGTCAGACCAGTGTTTCGACTTCCGTGGATGGCGTCTTGATTTGGGGAGACGGGAACCTGAATGTCGATCCGTCATTCGTTGCCCAGGGATACTGGGATGATCCCGGTACGCCGGGCGACCAAAGCGATGATACTTGGCAAACGGGAGATTATCGCCTGTTGTCCGATTCTTTGTGTATCGACGCCGGTGATCCGAATTATGTTGCGGAGCCCCAGGAAACCGATCTGGCGGGGAACGTACGAATCGTCAATGGGACTGTGGATATAGGAGCGTATGAAGAGACTCTCTTTCGCGATATCCTCCTGACCAAAATGACCTGCAAGGCCGGGAAAACACGGGAGGCCCAAGCCGACTCGTGTAGCTTCCAGGGGAATTTCGTCGATGCGGACGCCGACGGCTTCACTAGTGCTGAAACGATAACCATTCGAGTGGGATCGTATTCAGAAGAGATTCCCGTGTCGGATTTCAAGCAAAAAGGCAAGAAACCCAAGTACAACTACAAGGGCGGTAAGGAGGGAATCACCTCGATCAAGCTGGATTTCACTAAGAATACTTTCAGCGTGTCGGCCAAGAACATTGACCTTTCCGGAGTAACCGCCCCCGTCTCCGTGTTAATTGAGTTCGGCGATCATGTCGGACTGGGTCTCGCCACGGACACGGGTGAAAACGATATCATCAACGGCAAGAAGACGCTGCCGATGCAACTTCTTGCCGGGAACACCGATGCTCTGCGGGTAGAGAAGGTCGTCTGTAAGCAGGGCAAGGAAAACAATGTCGGTAATCTGGTCGTCTCCGGTACGATTGCCACGGCGGATGATATCGATCTACGAACGGCGAGTTTGTTATTACACTGGGGAACGTCGGAACATGCCGTCGGACTGGGCGAATTTGAACTTAAGGGCAAAACCAAGTACCAGTACAAAAAAACTCCCGATGATCTCGATCCGGCCATCATTGTAATCACAATTGATCCGACGAAATGCACTTTCCAGGTTGTGGCGAAGAACACCACCTGGCCCTGGGAAACCGGCCCTCTCGCCTTTGGCCTGGAATTCGGCTCCTTCAACGAATCCGAGGAGGTTAACTTCTAATACGGAAGGTGCCTGTCATGCATCGAAAGCGGATCGACGGAAAGAAAATTCTCGCTAAATTGGGCGAGGTCGATAAGCTGATGGCCCAGGGAATATCGGAGAACCGGGCCCGCAGAAAACTCCAGATTAGCAAGCAAACCTACGATCGTTGGCGACGCGAGTTTGATGGCATGGAGCCGGAGGCGATCGATAAGCTCCTGAGACAGCGGCAAAAAAACGATATACTTATGAAACGATTATCTGTGCAAACCCTGGACGCGAATGCAAAATTTGTACTTCTACTTATTGCATTTACATTTATGGCTCTTATTCTCTGGTTGATGTTGAGCACAATTCTATAAATCGGCAAGGGATACGCTGTACACCTTTGATTTATATCCGTCTCCTCTTGCCGTTAACTGTAAACTGTAAACCATAAACTTCTTTTCCCCCTGGACCCGGAACCCGAAACCCGGTACCCTATGTGTATGTGTGGACGTTTTGCCTTAACAATTTCACCAACCGTACTAGCCAAACTCTTCAAGTTGGCGACCGAACCCAACCTGAAGCCCCGCTATAATATCGCCCCCACCCAGGACGTCGCTGCCGTGCGACTCTCCCCCGACGACTCCCAACGCACCATGGACGCCCTCCGCTGGGGATTGATTCCTCATTGGGCCAAAGACCCCGCCCTCGGCGCCCGCCTGATCAACGCCTGTTCTGAAACCGTCGCCGAAAAGCCTGCCTTCAAAGAAGCTTTCCAAAAACGCCGCTGCCTCATCCCCGCCGATGGCTTCTACGAATGGCGTAAACCACCCGGTAAAAAATCCTCCGCCAAAAAACAGCCCCTCTTCATCCGCCGCAAAGACGATTCCCCACTTATCCTGGCGGGATTGTGGGAACTCTGGCGCGGCCCCGGCGCCGAGATCATCGAGTCCTGTACCATCCTGACTACTGCTGCCAACTCCCTCTTCAAACCCATCCATGACCGCATGCCCGTCATCCTC
>CAZNQT010000614.1:0-2869 GCA_964574885.1 uncultured Pirellulales bacterium | reverse complement strand
TACCGCTTCGGCCATCAGACCGTCCGGTCCGACAAAAAGCGAGAAATCCTCCCGGTCTTTCATCAACCGGCACATCTGCTGGAAGTTAATCATATTACGGGATGTATCCTTCAGACCGGCCAGAGTAGGAATGTTGGCTACCTGGGACAAAGTATCGAGGCTAATGGGAACATTAGTATATTCCGGCTGATTATATAAGAACAAGGGCAAGGGAAGCGTGTCAGCGAGCTTGCGGATGTAATTTACCAGTTCCGATTGAGATAGCGGCAGATAATAGGGCGGGGCCGCCACCACCGCCGACGCCCCCTTCTCAGACGCATAATTGGCAAGATGGACTGACTCTGTAATCGAAGTATCTAACACACCGACGATCACTGGAATCCGACCGTTGGTGATTCTGCAGGTTTGATCGATCAGCTCTCGCTTGACTGCGCCGCTCAAACTTGGTCCTTCCCCCGTTGTCCCCAGAATAAAAATACCCATCACGCCCCCGGCAAGTACATACTCGATCAATCGTTCCAAACCTGCAATATCTAGCCTCTCCTGCTCGACAAGGGGAGTAATCAGGGGTACGATAATTCCCTGTAACGGTCGCGGCAAATCGTTTTGCATTATTACAGATTCCTCATAATTCGAATTTACGATGGATTCATTACCTCTGCAACTTTTTTAATGTGATCGGGCGTGGTCCCGCAACAACCGCCCACCAAACTGGCGCCGGCGGCCAGGCATTGCTGGAGACCTAAAGCAAACGGTTCAGGCGCCATATCGAAAATCGTTTTATCTTCCACAAGTTTCGGTTTGCCCGCGTTAGGCTGCGCGATCAACGGCAACGCTGTATTTTCTCTCATTATTCTGATAATTTCCGCCATCTGTATCGGATCGATATCGCCGCAATTGCAGCCGACGCCATCGGCGCCGGCTTCTGTTAATTGTTTCGCACAAGCGGCAGCCGTGTTTCCCATCACCGTTCGTCCGCCCTTTTGTTCCGTCTGGAACGCCGGCGTCACCAGCACGGGCAAATCGCAATGATCCTTACAGGCCTTCACTGCACATATCGCTTCTCGCAGATCGAATACCGTCTCGATGAGAAACGCATCCACACCGCCCGTCGAGAGGATTTCTGCCTGTTCCTTGAAGGTATCGTAGAATTGCTGTTCCTGGTAAGTCCCGTACGGTTCCAACAGTTGACCGGTCGAACTCATATTTCCCAAAACGAACACCTTACCCTTAGCCGCTTCCCGTGCTATCTCCACTCCGGCGCGATTCACCTCTTCCACCTTCACATCCATATTATGCGATTCGATATAGATTCGATTCATGGTTAAGGTATTGGTGATAATTGCACCGCTGCCGGCTTCGATGTACGCGCGATGCACCTCCAGCACTGCTTCGGGATGATCCAGATTATTCCGCCCCCGGCCCATGATCCCCCGCTTATCCAACTCCGTACCCATGGCGCCGTCAAGCAAAAGATATTTTTGTTCCTCGAGATGTAGTAACAAATCCATACTTCACCCTCAGTTCGTTAGACATCACATGGCCAGCTATTTCGATTCTTCCGGCGCCGGTTCGTAGCGGCCGCCCAGATATTTGGCGAGAAACTTCTCCGCAATGGCGAAAAATTTCAACCGATTCTGAGGCTTCGCGAACCCATGCCCCTCATCGGGAAAGACCACATATTCATATTCGAGTCCCTTTTCCTTCATGGCCGCCACGATCTGCTCCGATTCCGCCTGTTTCACCCGGGGGTCATTGGCACCCTGGCCGATCAGAATCGGAATTTGAATCTGATCCACCTTGAACAGCGGCGAGCGGGACTCTAAAAATTCTTTGTCTTTTTCCGGATTTCCCACCCGTCGATAGAATATTTCGATCAAGGGTACCCAGTACGGAGGGATGGATTTCAGCAGTGTGATAAGATTACTGGGCCCCACAATATCCACGGCACAGCAAAATACATCCGGCGTAAACGTAGCTCCGACTAACGCCGCGTACCCGCCGTACGAACCGCCAAATATCGCTACCTTTTCCGGATCGGCGTACCCCTCATCGATCGCCCAATGGACGGCGTCAATTAGGTCCTTGTGCATCTTGCCGGCCCACTCGCGGTCCCCCGCATTGACAAAATCTTTACCATAGCCCGTCGATCCGCGGAAATTCACTTGCAGACAGATATACCCGCGATTCGCGAACCACTGGGCTGTCGGATTGAATCCCCAGCCGTCACGCGCCCACGGACCGCCGTGCACCGTTAAAACCAGAGGAAGATTACGATGAGATTTCCCCGGTGGAAACGTTATGTATCCGTGTATCGTCAGGCCGTCCCGCGAGGTGTAAGTGATGGGGTCCATATCGGCCAGGGTATAATCATCCAACGCCGGCATATGAGTAAAAAGAAAAGTGCCTTTTTTCGATGGACGGTCGTAGGCGTAATAGGCCACCGGTCCGTCGTCTTTGGTAAAACCGACCAGCCAGGTGTCGTCGGCGTTATCCCGGTCGATAATGGAATAATCACCTTCATCAAGGGCCCGGATGGCCTGGATATCATCCCGAATACTTTCATCGAGCACCACCAACTCTTTGCGCGCCCGATAGAACGTTACCGCCTGGACCTTATACGTATCCGGATGGATCATTACGCCGCTGACATCGTACTGCGGATCTTCTGCCAGCACGTTTATTTGTTTCGTACTCAGATCGATTTTCACCAGACGACCGGCGTTGGAATTGCGTGAATCTATCAAGTACATGCTTTTACCATCGCGAGAAAAACTAACCGGTTGACTGTTCATGTTATTCTCATGATCCCACGTAAGCAGAGTTTTCCATTCCGCTTTTTCGTTGTCCCGGGTGCGCAAATCAAATC
>CAZNQT010000613.1:0-2872 GCA_964574885.1 uncultured Pirellulales bacterium | reverse complement strand
ATTCCAAAGGACTCTGTAATTTTTGTGAAGATCCAACATATAAAACGACAAATTATGAAACAAGAGTCACGGGAGGACTGGCTTACTAAATTGACTGCGTCTCAGCGGGCGGCGGTAACGCACCGTGATGGGCCGTTGTTGGTATTGGCCGGACCCGGCAGCGGTAAGACGAGGGTGATTACCCATCGCTTGGCGTATCTGATTCAGGAAGGTGTCCCCCCCCACCGCATCCTGGCGATCACGTTTACGAACAAGGCCGCCCAGGAGATGCGGAATCGTCTCTTTGCCATGCGGATCTCGCGGGGCAGTACCATCTGCACGTTTCACAGTCTCTGCGCCCGGCTGCTGCGGGAGTTCGCTCATCGTGCCAATCTATCGAAGAATTTCAGTATCTACGATGAATCCGATCAGTTGGCGACGATCCGAACGGTGATCAAAACTCTCGATCTCGATACACAGAGCTATACCCCGAGCAAGATACTTTCGATCATCAGCAATCTGAAAAATGATCTGGTAACGCCACGAGAGTATGCTGAGCAGGACCACGATTTTCGGAGTAAAAATACCGCCCGGATTTATCAGGGCTATCAAAAACAATTGGAGCTCAATCAGGCGCTGGATTTCGATGACTTGTTGATGAAATTTGCCCTGCTCCTGCGCGACGATCCGGATCTGCGAAATCATTTGAACGAGCGGTATCAGTATGTGCTGGTGGACGAGTATCAGGATACGAATCTCTGTCAGTATCAGATCGCCCGCGGTTTGACCTTGAATCATCACAACCTGTGCGTAACGGGCGATCCGGATCAATCGATCTACAGTTGGCGGGGTGCGAACATTGGGAACATCCTGGCGTTTGAGAAGGATTATCCCGATGCGTTGGTGGTGCGGCTGGAGGAGAACTTCCGCAGTACGCCGCAGGTGCTGGAACTGGCCGATCAACTGATCCGGCAGAACAAACGCCGCAAAGAAAAACGATTGTTTACCTCGAATCCCGGCGGCAGCCCGCCGCAACTGATCGACTGCGAAGACGAAGAAACTGAAGCTGCCGACATGGTGCAATGGATTCAGGATTTGCATGAGCAGACGTGCCCGTATCGTCAGGTCGCCGTCTTTTACCGAGTGAACTCGATGAGCCGCGTACTGGAAGAAGCGTTGATCAAAGCCCATGTCCCCTATCAGATCGTCCGGGGCGTGGAGTTTTTTAAGCGTCGGGAAATCAAGGACATGCTCGCGTATTTACGACTGTTGGTGAATCCGGCGGATCAGGTTTCGCTCAAACGGATTATCAATCGCCCCACACGCGGCATCGGCAACACCACCGTACAGCGATTATTTACTCACAGCGAAAAAACCGGCAAAGAGATCTGGCAGGTGCTGCAAGATGTAGAGCAGGTCCCAACGTTGGGAGCGGCGGCAAAGACCAAGGTGAAAAAATTTGTGGATTTGATTCGCCAATCCCGGGCAAATATCGAGGGACCGGTTCAGCAGATCATGCTGGATGTGTACGAAAAAAGTGGCCTGAAAAAACTTTTAACCCAGGAAGAAAAGGAAGAGACCGTCGAAAACGTCGATGAGTTGATCAATGATGCCGCCCGCTACGATGCGGAAACGGAACAACCTTCCCTGGCGGAGTATTTGCAGCAGGTAGCCCTTTACAGCGACCAGGACGCCTACGACGAATCGGCGGGCGCGATCTCGCTCATGACGTTGCATGCCGCTAAAGGGCTGGAATTCCGGGCCGTGCAGATTGTCGGCGTCGAGGATGGGCTGATTCCGCATAGCCGCAGCTTGTACGAAAATGAATCCCTGGAAGAGGAACGGCGGTTGTTGTTCGTCGGGATGACGCGGGCAAAAGAAAAACTCCGACTCAGTTACGCCCGCCACCGTCGCACCCAGGGTGTTTCGCTGGCCACCATTCCCTCAGAGTTTCTGAGGTCACTGGAGGGATTCGAATTTCAGCGATACGATTCTTCCGATCACGCCAATTCCTTCCGCTCCGAAGAGCAAGACGAGAGCGATATCTATGAGGAGGAAGATGACGAAGGAGAGGATTTTGCACCGGACTACGATCCGACGCCTGAGTCGAAATATACCCGCGGCGAAATCGTGCATCATCCCAAATTCGGCTATGGTAAAATTCAACAAGTCAATAGCTCTCGAACCGATTGTTACGTAGTGGTCAAATTCCCTTCCCGCTCGCCGATGACGCTGGATATGAAATACGCCCAACTGAAAAAAATTAAGACAACCTCTAAAAATTGATTTTTCGTAACCATATATGGAACATCAAATAAGCCCCCGCTGGTAAGCGGGGGATGATTACACGGTTCTTTCGTATCGTCAGAGAGAGGGGGAGATTATCACGACCACGGCTGCGTGGCAGCCTCAAGCGAGTCTGCGCGCTTGAGGCTGGACTTACCCTCGTGATTTCGTTTAAATAATTTGAATTTCGAAAATTTCAATTTGTTTCGGATTTAGAGTTTAGAATTTAGGATTTTTCACCTTGTAGGGTAGGCTGAGCCTACCAATGTTACTTTTCCTTTACAAACTTTTTCCCATTTTTAAGCCAGGTTTCTGGACGCGACCATAGTTTTTTATTTACATATACGGTCTGGTCTTTACGCTCGAGAGTAGCGAGCAATTGGGGATCGCCAATTTCGTAGAAAATCTTATCGGTAGGATCAAATCGGTTGAACGTATAAATGCCATTCACGCCGGCCTTCCACGCCTGATAGGCTTCGCCCCGCCAGATCTGCAAATCCCCTTCCTCTTCCGGGTTGGAGACAACCGGTTGGATTCTGCGCCGTACGAAACAGGCGTAAACCGGCACATCATATTTTTTCCCGGTAGCGACCAGACTTTCCCACGG
>CAZNQT010000612.1:0-2890 GCA_964574885.1 uncultured Pirellulales bacterium | reverse complement strand
AGATAATAACGGCCAATCGCGATGATTTCTTCGCCATAGGCCTCCGGCAGCGTACCGACAATCGCCATTTCACTGCGATAGTCAATATAAACAAAATTTTGTATTTGTCGCTGGGGAACACGAGTAATTTTCGTCATAAACCTATAATACAGGCTTTCTTCGGAGAGGGAGTGGAACAGATCCCGCATCGGTTTTTCATCCGTAGGATGCATCGGACGGAACAGGATCTGGGTGCCGTTATCCAGCAGGTAGGTGGTTTTAATGCGCTGCGGACCTACCAGGACTTTGCCTTCCGCAAACGCCAAATCGGAACTGATATAATTCCCCTGGATCGCTTCCTCAAGCAATTGGGCGCGAAAATCCGGATGGGCTATGCTGATAAGCGCTAAGGCTCGTTCCTGGAGGGATTTCCCGTGGAGGTACGCCACACCGTATTCGGTGACCACATAATGAACGTCGTAGCAGGTAGCCGCCACTTGGGAACCGCGACAGAGGTTGGCTACGATTCGCGATACGGCGCCGTTACTGCGGGTGGAGTCCAGGGCGAAGATCGTTTTACCGCCGACGCTACGGGTGGCGCCGCGTACAAAATCCATATGGTTGCCCAAGCCTAGAAAATATTTGCTCTCCAGAGAGTTAGTGCAGATTTGGCCCGACAAATCCACTTCCAGGGCGATGTTTATGGAGGTCATCTGATGTTGCTGACTGATCAGATGCGGATCGCTGACGTAATCAGTGGGATGAAAGGAGAAACGTGGATTTTTATCGATATAATCGAACAGTCTGCGCGTTCCCATACACGAACTGGCCACAATCTTGCCGTGATCGACGCTTTTACGTTTGCCCGTTATGACGCCCGAGTCGATCAGGTCGATAAATTTATCCGAAATCACTTCGGTATGGATTCCCAGGTCGTGTTTACCTTTGAGAAAGTCTAATACCGAAAGCGAGATCCGGTCAAAACCCAGCTCCATCGTGGAACCATCCTCAATCAGGGCCGCGATATATTCCGCTATCGTCCGGGATGTCTCGGTGGATTCGGGAAATTCCGATTCCAGAACCGGCATATCGACCGGGACCAGAATATCAATATCGTGGATGTACAGCAAACTATCCCCCGAGGACCAGGGCATCTGGGGATTGACCTGGGCAATCACCAGCCCGCTGTTCTCTGCCGCACTTTTCACAATATCGACGGAGACCCCCAGCGAACACATACCGTGTTCATTGGGCGGGGTGACCTGAATCAGCGCGACGTCCAGAGGCAAACGACCGGAGCGAAACAAGCGGGGTATATCGGAAACAAAGATCGGCGTATAATCGCTCAAGTTGTCTTGTCCGCTCTCCTGCATGTCGCCTCGGATATAAAAACTGTTGACTCGAAAAAATTTCGTTAATTCCTTATGATCGTACGAAGGTGTGTCTTCCGTTAACAAATGGATGAGTTCCGTGTCCTCGAGCTCTTCCGCATGATCCGTTAAGGCCTGCACCAGTGCCCGGGGTTGGGCGCATCCCGTACCGATAAAGACCCGCTGGCCCGGCCGAATATGCGCAATGGCTTCGGCCGGCGTTGCGAGAACGCTTTCTAATTCCGCCTGCCAGTTCGCGTTATACTTGGGTAAGCTGGATTCATTCATTCGTTTTGCTTCTTCCTGGTGCGAGTGTGATCCGGGCATCCACCACCACCGGCCCCGTCCCTACCTCGCCGACTATATAGGGATTGATATTTAATTCGGATATCTGGGGAAAATCCGTTGCCATTTGACTGATGCGCTGCAGACCGCTGGCGATCGGTTTTAAATCGATATCCGACTGACCCCGCGCGTCCTTGAGCATGCTATACGACCTCGTTTCCTTTAACATCTGTAAGGCCTCCTCGGCCGTGATGGGCGCCAGATAACAGGAGAAATCTTTCAGCACATCCACAAAGATTCCCCCCAGACCAAATATTAACATCGGCCCGAAATGCGGATCGCACTTCATTCCCAGTACGACTTCCATTCCCCGGGCGCACATCTTCTCGACATACACTCCGAATATCCGTGCATTGGGGGCATGACGGTTCACACGCAACGTTAGTAAATCGAACGTATCGCGTACTTCCTCCAGACTGGAGATCTGCAGTTTGATCCCGCCGACATCCGACTTATGCAGGATATCCGGAGAGACAATTTTCATCGCCACCGGAAATCCAATCTTTTCCGCTGCGATGACGGCCTCTTCCGGACTGTTGGCCACCTGTCCCTCGGGTACGTTAAAATCATAAGCACGCAGGATTTCCTTGGCGCCGACTTCGCTCATGGAATAACGCTGCGTTTTTAAGTGACGGGCGATGATCCGCTCCACTCGTCGGCGATTCACCGGAAAACGGGTCACGATCCGCGGCGGGCGCCGTCGCCAGGCAGTATATTCCATCATAACGCGTAAGGCCGCCACAGCGCGCTCCGGCGTCGGATAACTGGGCAAATTACAATTGGCCATCTCTTGGCGATCGGGCATACTCTCCGTGCTGCCAAAAAAAACCACCAGGATAGGCTTATGGCTGTGATTCCCGACGGCAATCTCTCGCGCAATCTCGGCCGGCTTCGTCATGGCATGCGGCGTGATGATGATAATGATCGCATCGACTAAGTCGTCCTGTTGGACGATCTCGACCGCCTGCGCGAAACGTTTCGGATCCGCATCCCCTAAGATGTCTATGGGATTACTGATAATGGCGGCCGAGGGAAGAGTTTCACGGAGTTTCGTTAAGGTATTGCCGTTTAACAATGCTACTTTCATTTCCGCCTGTTCTACGGCATCCGCTGCCATGACGCCCGGTCCGCCCGCATTGGTAATTATCGCTACCCGGTTATGTTGGGGCAGAGGCTGCATCGAAAGTGCCGCGGCA
>CAZNQT010000611.1:0-2892 GCA_964574885.1 uncultured Pirellulales bacterium | reverse complement strand
GCCAAGATCCTGCGCTCCATGCTGCGTCAGGCGCCGAACATCATTCTCGTCGGTGAAATTCGTGACCTGGAGGTGGCCGAAATCGCCATTCAGGCCGCTTTGACTGGACACTTGGTCTTTAGTACCCTGCATACCAATGATGCCCCGAGCGCCATAACTCGTTTAATTGACATGGGTGTAAAGCCCTTCCTCGTCGCCAGCGCCATCCAGGCTATCATGGCACAAAGGCTTGTCAGGAAAATCTGCCAGGAATGCAAGGAAGAAATGCTCGAGCCCGATGCAAAAATGATGAATCTCTTAAAATTCACCCAAAGCGACTTGGTGGAAAAGTCCGTATATCGAGGCGCCGGCTGCAATCGATGTCATAATTCCGGCTTCCACGGACGGATCGGCATCTTCGAAATGATGATGATGAATTCCGAACTACGGGAAATGGCCTTCAAACGCGAACCCACCAACAAAATCCGCGCCGCCGCCATCGCCAGTGGGATGAGACCTCTCATAAACGACGGGAAAATCAAAATTCTCGAAGGGATTACCGCTCTCGAAGAAGTCGCGCGCGTCGCCCAGGCTGAAGACATTGAAGCTATGGTGGAAACGGAATAAGAGAAAGAGCCTAAAATACACAATATGTGGAATATTCACAAATTTGAGTAGGATAAGTTTTCTTATGTTAAAACGATCATTTGCTTAGGAGCGAGAATGGCAACATCTATTCATATCGACAGAGTGCTGGAAACCTGTATCAAACAGGGGGCGTCCGATATACACCTGGTGGTGGGCCGACCTCCGGTCCTGCGCCTGCACGGCGGACTCCGAAGCCTCGAAACCAAGGTTCTCGAATCCGATGATACCGTCGCCCTGATGAAAAGTATCACCCCGGACCGGAATCAGCAGGAACTCCAAGAAGAAGGAACCACGGACTTCGGGTTTTCGTTCGGCGATGCCGGTCGATTCCGAGTCGCTGTCTTTCGCCAGAAGGGCAATCTCAGCATTGTTTTACGTCTTATCCCTTCGGAAGTAATGACGTTCGAGCAAATCGGCCTGCCCACGATCACCAGGGCCCTGTGCCGCCGTCCGCAGGGATTGTTCCTCGTAACAGGACCTACAGGATCCGGGAAAACCACTACCCTTGCCACGATGATCAATCATATCAACGAACGCCAGGATAGACATATCGTAACGGTGGAGGATCCGATTGAGTATTACCACAAACACAAGAAATGTATCGTAAATCAGCGGGAAGTGGGCGTGGATGTGCCCAGTTTCGCCGAGGCCCTGCGACGGGTGCTGCGACAGGATCCGGACGTAATCCTGGTCGGTGAGCTTCGCGACCTGGAAACGATGGAAGCGGCGATACGAGCCGCCGAAACCGGCCACCTGGTCTTCAGTACGGTACACACTACCGGCGCCCAGGGTACGGTGACGCGTATTATCGACCAGTTCCCCCCGAACCAGCAAGAGCAGATCCGAGTCCAGATTGCGTCGAACCTGATTGCCGTACTGAGCCAGACTCTTTGTAGGAAAGTGGGCGGTAAAGGCCGGGTTGCAGGGTATGAATTTATGGTCGTAACGCCGGCGATCGCCAACCTGATTCGCGAGAACAAGACGTTCCGCATCAATTCGGCGATCCAGACCGGTAAAAAATACGGTATGCAGTTGATGGACGACCACCTGTGGGAACTGTATTGCAATAATGTCATTGACAAGCAGGAGATGCTGGATCAGGCCCGCGATCCGGGTGATTTAGATGAGAAAGCTTCCAAGCGAGCCGGCCTGCTGACGGAAAAAACTAAAGGCAAAGGAGAAGGGATCGGTGAGGAAGAATCGGAGGAGCCGATTTTACGGAGATAATGACAATACGTATTGGGAGAGGACAGGAAATTGGGTTTGTTTTGTAAAAAGGGCAGCATGTTTGGGCCTACCATTAAAAAATGAGGGTATAGCTTAAATTATATGAATGTAACTTATTATATGGGTGGACGTTAGCAGAGAAGGTCCGTATAATCGGATAGGGAGCGAGAAGGGGGCGAAAAGAGGGAAACTGCCTGAAACGACCTGCCTGAAATAAGCCGCTAGAAACGAGGGATACCAAGAGATAGTGGACGTAAAGTCTTGTGAGGGAAGGACTTGCGCGGCAAGGAATTTATTATTGTAACTGTTTGTTATAAAAGGATTTAGGTAATGGCGAAACTACCGCCGGTGGAACAATTGAAAAGCCGACCATTGGGACGGGTGCTTATCAAGATGGGTAAGCTGACCCGGGACAAGGTTCACAAGGCACTTCAGGTGCAGAAAGAATCGGCGCAAAAGCAGCCACTAGGGCAGGTCCTATTGACGCTGGGATACATCACGGAAACGGATCTGAACCTGGCACAGGCGTTTCAGTTAGGTATGCCTTACATTGACGTGAAGGACATCGATATACCGGACGAGGTTGTCCATCAGATTACGGGGCAGATGGCAATGACGTACCGCGTGCTACCGGTGGAATACGACAAGAACAATAACGCCCTGACGATCGCAGTGGATACGGCGGACAACTTTCGGGCGACGGACGATTTGCGTACGCTCCTGGGTTACACGGTCAAAGCGATGATCACGGATCCGGAGGCCCTGGAGGACGCATTAGGGCGCTATTACAATACGGAATCCGAGAGTATCAATGAGTTAATCGGCGAGCTTCAGGATGATGATCTGCTGAGTGAGTTTCAGAATCGAGGCGAGAGCCTGGATTTGAACGAGCTCCGCGAGTTGGCGGATTCGAATCCGGTGAAGAAGCTATTGAATCTGGTGTTATTGCAGGCGATCCGCGACAAGGCGTCTGATATTCATTTGGAGCCCTTCGAGTACTAGTTCAAGATGCGCTATCGCATCTACGGGGTGCTGTAT
>CAZNQT010000610.1:0-2892 GCA_964574885.1 uncultured Pirellulales bacterium | reverse complement strand
GATTTTACCCACGGTATCGGAGATAAATCCTTCGAGCTGGGTGATTGCCGCAGCGCCGGCGATGGCCATGACCTGCAGGGAACTGGCGATCTTGGTATCCTCGCCCAGTCCGCGGACGGAAAGACCGAAAATCGTCGGGAACATCAGTGACATACAACCCGAAATGCATACAAGTGCATATATACCCATCGTTCCACCAACGTAAATGACTGGAATGAAAAGGACGGCAGCCACCCCCCCCAGAAAGGCCAGCATTTGTCTCGGCTTGATATATTTCATCAGCCAGGTACAGATAAAACGAGATATGAAAAATAAAATCAGCGAAGAAATATAATAACTGCCGGCCACTTTTTCCGCCGTCCAGTTTACCGGTTCCCCATGGGCTAAAAATCCATGCCAACACGCAAATATGCGATGGATCGGTTCCTGAAATTCTCCGACTTTCCCTTCCTTGATCATCTGATCCAGTTGCAGTTCATCCATGGCATAGCGAATTGTGAACGACCAGACGCCGATTTGGGCGCCCACGTAGAAGAACTGAGCGAAAACGCCCCACATATAATGACGGTTACGAAAGAGGCGTTTGAACGAGGGCCAGATGTGCATCGGTCCGGAGGAGTCATGAGTTTTAGGAAATTTTTTATTGATAGCGATTAATAACCATAAAACTGCCATCACAATTCCCAGCGTCACATAGGTTGTGGTAATGGCGCCAATTTCTCCCGTCTGAATTTTCTGCAATTCTTCCGGGGCTGTTTTGGCCATTTCGGCGCGTTCTTCCGCCGTGGCAATGTTCAATTTATCGAGGATAAATATCTGGCTGACGACCACGCCCATAATCGCACCGACGGGATTAAACGACTGAGCGAAGTTGAGTCGGCGCGTCGCATTTTCCTCCGGGCCCAAGGAAAGGATATACGGATTGGCCGACGTCTCTAATATTGATAATCCGCTGAAAAGAATCCAGATCGCAAATAAGAAAAAGGGAAAACTCTCCAGACGACCCGCAGGGAAAAATAAGATGGCCCCTAAGGCGTAAAGGCCCAGCCCCAGAAGCACGCCGGATTTGTAGGAATATTTTTTAATGTAAATTGCCGCTGGTATTGCCAGGCAGCCGTACCCGAACAGGTAGCACACGACCTGGATCGTGGCCGTTTTGGAATCGGACATACTCAAGATTCTCTTAAAGGCGGCAAGAAGGGTATCCGTTAGATTATTCGGAAAGCCCCAACAGGCGAACATGCTGGTCAATAAAATAAAAGGCCAGAGAATGCCGGGCGGGAGGAGTCTTGTCTTCTTGCGGGAATCCATCGGAGGAGAAGAATTTTCTGCCATGGAAAAGTCCTTTCTTCGAATAAATATTAATCATTCCGAGTCTGGTCTATAAGCTGCATTCCTACAAATTTATTCTTACGCAGATTCGAGTATCATATTCGCATATTGCGTCGTATCTGCCGTTCGAATCAGACCGATCGCCTCGGGTACGCGTTTCTTGAATTCCATGTGCGGTTCGAAGATAACTTCCGCACCCGACTGGGCCTGGGTAAATCGTTTTATCATCTCGGGGGTATTTTCCCGCTTGAATTCTTCAGCCATGAAGTACCGACCGATTACAAAGTTTGGTTGGATCGCTTCCAGAACCTGCAACACGGTAGGAATATCATCCACCAACGAGATATCCACGGTTTCGATCATCGGCCAATACGGAAAACCCCTATCCGAGATTACCAGCGTGTTGGTGTGCCGAATACGGCTGAGGAGCGAATTGATCTGCGGATTGAGAATACCTTTGATTATCATTGCCTTGCTGCCATCCTACCTGTCATTAAATTCCCGTGAAATCCGATACGGTATTTAGCCCTTCAGATTCCTTGCTGTAGCACCACATCATACTGTCAACACTATACTTAGCCAAGCTAAAAACTTCGGATTCTTAGCGCCTGATTTTAAATTCGACTTGAATTTGAGGGATACGGAAACTTCCTCGTTGATAATCCACCTCGGTAGCCCTAAAATACGCTATCCGGATTTTAGGACACAAGCAACCTTAAGTCCTTTAATACAAAGCAGTTATATCGACTGCCGAAAGACTCGTACCGAAATAATAATAAGGATTGCTGTTTACGGAGTAGGCATGATGAAGATAAATTTGAGTAAACAATCCCGATTCTGTTTTATCGCGGTGATGCTCGCGAGTTTTATTCTTCTGACGATCGGCTGTGAGCAGACTACCCATGTTCAACGAATAGGATCCGTCATCGGTATCAAGAAAGAAGCTATTTCTGAATATAAGCGCCTGCACACCGATACTTGGCCCGACGTGCTAAAATTGATCCATAAAGCCAATATCCGCAATTATTCCATCTACCTCGGCGCCGTCGATGCGAACCGCTATTACCTGTTCAGTTATTTGGAATACACCGGTCGAAATTATACTGCGGATATGGCCAAAATGGCCCAGAACGATTCGATGAAAAAATGGTGGACTCTTACCGATCCTCTGCAAACGCCCCTGCCTACTCGTCGCGCAGGCGAGTGGTGGTCCACGTGGGAAGAAGTCTTTCATTTCACCGGCCCCAGGGAAAACCGTCCCCCCACCAGCCGGCATGGCAGTATCATCGGTATCGACAAACAGAATATTCTGGTCTATAACCAATTGCACGCCGCCGTTTGGCCCGGCGTCCTCGATGCCATCGAAAAAGCCAACATCCGCAATTATTCCATCTATCAGGGCAAAATCTCTGAGAACGAATACCTGTTGTTCAGCTACTTTGAATACTATGGCGACAACTTTGACGCCGACATGAAAACCATCGCCGATAATGAAATTACCCAAAAATGGTGGACCTATACCGATCCACTACAACGCCCCTTACCCACTCTGAAAAAAGA
>CAZNQT010000609.1:0-2904 GCA_964574885.1 uncultured Pirellulales bacterium | reverse complement strand
ATGCTCAAGAGTACTTGAGCATGCCACCCGTTCTTTTTAGACAGGATAACATGATTGGTATTAAAATCAAAAATTATCTCAAGTCTGCAGTCCACAGTCTTCAGTCCACAGCAAGAAAATATAGCGTTTAGCGGATAGCGGATAGGAATAAGTTTCAGGTTTCAGGTTTTAGGTTCAATGTTCAATGTTCAATGTTCAATGTATTAGATCCTTCGCTGCACTCAGGATGACATTGATGGTTTCAGGTTTCTCCGCCGGGGGCGGCGGAGCTACAATTTTTATTATTTACCCGGTCGCTGGCGCTCCCGGCTCATTGGGGATTTGGATGAACAGAGGGTTCGATCCCCCTCTTGACAGAGGGGGCTTTAAAAGGGCGACCACGTGAGGTCGCCCCTACCAACTCGTCAGTTGTTTTCAAGAGGGGGAGGAACGGTCTTTCTGTTCTAAAATGGATTGGATGAAGCGGACGGCGTCGTCGGAGGATTGCTGTTTGGCGATATCGTGGAGGCTATTAATCAAACGGTGCAGCAATTTATTCACGGTGCGGTTGACCATGGTTTCCAATTGTCGTTTGGTCATGGCTGACATGTCGCGATCGGCAGCGAAGAACTTCGCCAATTCCGCCAGGCTGATCTGCTGAAAGTTCTGACGAAGTTTGCCGACCAGGGGCCCGATATCCTTGACGCCAAACCAGTCCATAAAGCTGGCGACGTTGTCCTCGACGATTTCATTAGCGGCGGCGATATCTTCCTGGCGCGCTTCGAGATTTTCCTGGACGACGGCGGCCAAGTCATCGACGCTATATAGATACACATCGTCCAGATCGTTGATCGCCGGATCGAAATTTCGGGGAACGGCGATATCGATGGCCAAAAGAGCGCCGCGGCGCCGCGGTTTGAGAATTTGTTGAAACGAGGGTTTGTCGAATAAGTATTGATCGGTAGCTACGGCGGTGACCACAATATCCGCCTGGGCTACCTGTTCGGGTAAATCCTCCCAGCGGTGGACAGAGGTATTATAACGCTGAGCAATGCCCCGGCCCCGTTCGTAGGTGCGGGTAATGACGGTAATCTGTTTACAATCGACGTCCTGGAGATGTCGAATGAGCAATTCCCCCATTTCGCCGGCGCCGATGACCAGTACGCATGCGGTTTGGAGGTCGGCGAAGAGTTGTCGGGCCAGTTCGACGGCGACGCCGGCGACGCTGACCCGCCGCTGGGCGATGGAGGTGGAGGTATAGACCTCTTTGCTGGTGGCAAAGGCACAGTGGAACAGCCGACTGATGACCTTGCCGGCACTTTGGGCGGCGGTGGCGAGTCGGTAACTATCTTTGACCTGTCCGATGATCTGAGGTTCGCCGACGACCATACTATCGAGACTACAGGCCACGGTCAATAAATGCCTAACGGCTTCTTCATCCTGATAGCGATAGAGAAAGTTTTGAAACTCTTCCAAGCGGACCTCGGTAAACTGTGCTAAAAAAGCGGCCAATTCATCGGGGGAAGGCCCACCGGCGGCCGGCACCGCACAATAGAGTTCGACGCGATTGCAGGTAGAAAGGACCACAAACTCGCCATCGGCGAACCGTTCTTTGAGCGCATGGAGGGCCTGTGCGGATCGTTCCTCGGTAAAGGCGAGCCGCTCCCGCACGTCCACGGGGGCGGTTTTATGATTCAGTCCTACAATAATGATCTTCATGGCTGCGCCTGAATATTAGGTTCCTCCGAACCTTCGTGGGTCATATAATCGTGTGCACCCTGGAGCAATAGTCTGCATGTCAGTCCCACTAAGAACAAACCGAGAATCAGAAACGTGAGATACGCGACCGTTTTCATTTTCAGCCAACGTAATCGATGCCCTAATAAGGTCAAAGCGACGAGGAGCCAAACCCCCCCCACGCTGATGATTCGAGGATCGAGGATCCATTCGCGCAACGGCACCTGGGAGCGTACCGCCGGCAAGGCGACCATACCGATACCGCTGAATACACCCAATCCCAGCAAGATAAAGGAGGCCCGTAAGGCGAAGAGATGAATTTTCTGTAGTTTCTGCAGATTGGGGACCATGCCGAATACTTTGGCAAATTTTTTCTGCTTGAGTCGCCGCTGCCCGAGTAAATCGATGTAGGTAACCGCGGCGGCGAACAGGATCATGGCGCCGCCCAGATTCATGGCCAAGCTATGGGCGATGGTCCAGGGGAGGGTTTTAATTTCCTGGACCTGACCGGCCGGCTGAGCAATTAACGCCGTAATAAAGAGCAGGAACAAAATGATCCAACTCATCACCGATCCGAACCAAACCTGCTGAATGAATAATCCAAACAAGACATAGGTCAGTCCAAAGACCAGGGTTAAAACGATCATAGATTCAAATAAACTGGTCAAGGGGATTTTATGCAGTGTGGCAGCGCGAAACACCAGGAAAACCGCCAAAAACAAAATGGTACCGGAAATCAAATGGGTCAAATGGGGCTTGAAGGTATGGCCCTGGGTCCGCAACTGTAGAACGCCCATGATAGCGGCGGCCAGGCCAAACCCGATCGCCAGCAGGAATATTACCAACTCTTCTATCGGCAACTGCCACATTATCGTTTTCCTCTCATCGCCTGCCTCCCCCGAGAAAAACATATCATACCAACGAAATGGGCCGATGCCAACAAGAATAGGAAGGTCCAGGCGCCGAGGCCGTCAAGGCCCGACTAACTGCGGTATTGCGAACGAGCAAAAAAACCGGGCGCACGACATTTCGTCGCTGACCCGGTAATTTAACAATCACTTAGCCATCGTTGTGAGACGACGTATGGCGTTACCAGCAGGAAGGATTATGAAGGTCCGTGCAAACCAACCAACTGGACAGCATGATCTTCAGATCCCTGACATCGATGTAACAGTTGCCATCCAGATC
>CAZNQT010000608.1:0-2905 GCA_964574885.1 uncultured Pirellulales bacterium | reverse complement strand
CGGCTACGTCCACCACGAGTTTCCCGACGGCTTCAGCGCCCATTGGATCCGCGTTACCGCCGATCGCAATTGCATCACCACTGCGTACTTTATGTATAATTAGGACAGGCACTTACACGGCAAGAAGGGAGCAGAAAAAATAAAAATGGCCTCTTACCTACAAATTCTATCATTTGCCTATAGTGTATTTACCATAGTTTCGGTTCAGGCAGCGGCGCAGGAGATTCAACCGCAAGTCTTGTTTGATTTTGAGGGCGGTTTTGAGATCCAGTCCGTGCTAACTTCCGATGCGAAGGTGATATTTGGGAAAAGTCTTGTCGGTCGTTCGCTGCGGATTCATACGGGGCGGGAAAAACCGTGGCCAGGGATCACTCTGAAGGCGCCCCAAGGCAGGTGGGACCTGTCCCGGTTTCAATATGTGGAATTGGAAGTAAAAAATCTCGGCGCGCGGGCAATCAAGATATTTTGCCGAGTAGATAATCCCGGCGCCGACGGCGTGAATCACTGTGTGACCGGCAGCGTACAGGTACAGCCAGAGAAGACGGTTACGCTCTCGGTCAAACTGCATCCGACCGGTCTGGCGTTGACGGAACCGTTGAAATTGATCGGCATGCGCGGCTATCCGAGGTATTTCGACAAGCTCAAACCGGAGAATATCACGCAACTGCTGGTATTTGTGCACAAACCGGAAGAAGAGTATGATTTTGAAATCGATAATATCCGGGCTGTTGGTCTGTTGCAGGTTTATGATGCGAAGACCTTCCTTCCGTTTATCGACGAGTTCGGTCAGTTTCGACACAAAGATTGGCCGGGCAAGATCCATTCGATTGCGGAACTTAAAGGTCGAATCGCTACGGAAGAAAACGATTTAACCGCGCGTCCCGGCTCGCAGAATCGTAACCGGTACGGCGGCTGGTCGGCGGGGCCGAAACGCAAGGCCACCGGATTCTTTCGCGTAGAGAAGTATCAAAACAAGTGGTGGCTTGTCGATCCGGAGGGTTGTTTGTTCTGGTCGCATGGCATTGATTGCGTCCATAGTTCGGCGAACACTCCGATCAGCGACCGGGAAAATTATTTCGAATTTCTACCGGCGGAAGGAACGAAGTTAGCCCAGTTTTACGGTCGCGGGTCCTGGGCGCCGCACGGGTATTATAAAGATCATTCGTCGTATAAGACGTACGATTTTTATCACGCCAATCTACTGCGTAAATACGGCGCCGACTGGAAACAGAAATTCGCCGACCTGGCGCACCGTCGTTTGCGTTCGTGGGGTTTGAATACCATCGCCAACTGGTCCGACAGCGGTATTTTTCTGATGCGGAAAACCCCCTATGTGGCGACGATCCACACCTCCAGTAAACTCATCGAAGGTTCCGAAGGATACTGGGGCAAGTTTTACGACGTGTTTGATCCCAGCTTCCGAGACAGTCTGCGTAAGCGTCTGGCCGGTGAAAAGGGCAGTTCTGCTAATGATCCGTGGTGCATCGGCTATTTCGTGCATAATGAAATTGCCTGGGGCGACGAAGTATCGCTGGCGCTGGCGACGTTGAAATCGTCCGCCGATCAGGCCGTTAAGAAAATATTCGTACAGGACCTGCGCAGCAAATATCAAACCATCGACAAACTCAACGCCGCCTGGGGTACGAAACATGAATCGTGGGCGGCACTACTCAATTCCCAGGAAGCGCCTGACAAACAAAAGGCATGGGATGACCTGACTCGTTTTTATACGAAGATTGCGGAAACCTATTTCCGGATTATTCGTGAGGAGGTCAAACGCGTCGCACCGAACCAGTTATATCTGGGTTGTCGGTTTGCCTGGGTGAACGATCGTGCGGTTAAGGCGGCGACGAAATTCTGCGATGTGGTCAGCTTTAATCGCTACGAGTACAGCGTCGAAAACCTCCGGCTGCCGGACCATATCGATCTACCGACGATTATCGGCGAGTTTCACTTCGGGGCGCTGGATCGCGGTATGTTTCATACGGGCTTGAAAAAAACGGCGAATCAACAGGACCGCGCCGATACGTATAAACGGTACGTCCAGGGCGCGTTACGGAATCCATACATTGTCGGGACGCACTGGTTCCAGTATAAGGATCAGGCCACCACGGGCCGCGGCGACGGCGAAAACTATCAGATCGGCTTTCTCGACATCTGTGACACGCCTTACCCGGAAATCATTCGCGCCAGTCGCGAGGTGGGAAGCAGCATGTACGAGTATCGATTGAAACATTAAACATTATGGATTGTCGTAAAATTCTAATTTCGGTATGCGACCATGCTCCAGCAATCAGGAGCATGCCACCCGACATATGCAAGGTTAAATGAAAAATAGACCATAAGAAAGGTAAAGGGAGATTTCCTAACATGGAACGTAAACGAATCGTAACGGTAGGCCTATTCATGCTGGTCTCATTTTTTGTTTTGATATGTATGAAGTCGTCATATTCCGCAGATAATCTGGTGCTCTGGTATGACAAACCGGCGCTGAAGTGGACCGAGGCCCTGCCGGTGGGGAACGGACGCATGGGATGTATGGTCTTCGGCGGGCGGGAAAAAGAACGACTGCAATTTAACGAGGATACCCTCTGGACGGGCAAACCGCGGTATTATCATCATCCGGACGCATACAAGTCCCTGCCGACGATTCGCCAACTGTTATTCGAGGGTAAACAGCGTGAGGCCGAACGACTCGCCTCGAAAACGTTTATGAGCATCCCGCTGCGGCAGGAAAGATATCAGCCTTTCGGAGATATCATTTTGGAATTTCCCGGCCATGACAACGCCGCCCACTACCGACGCGAACTCGATCTTGACGCCGCTATTGCCAGGGTGAGCTACAAAATCAATGATGTCGCTTATACCCGCGAAGTTTTCGCCAGTTACCCGGACCAGGTGATCG
>CAZNQT010000607.1:0-2913 GCA_964574885.1 uncultured Pirellulales bacterium | reverse complement strand
GGTATGGACTGAACACTGACAAGCATGCCTCGACATTGCAGAAAGGCAGCGTCGGCGTGCTGCACGGGGCCCGGACGTATGTTTTACAGGATGAGAACGGTCAGGTGACCGAATCGCATTCGGTCAGCGCCGGTCTGGATTATCCGGGGGTGGGGCCGGAGCATAGTTTTCTGAAAGATTCCGGTCGCGTCGAGTACGTGGGTGCTGAAGACGAGGAAGTGCTGGATACGTTTTTATTCTTGACGCGGCAGGAAGGGATATTCCCGGCGTTTGAAAGCGCCCACGCCGTGGCCTGGGTACTTCGCGCCGCAGAGCAGTTCAAGAACGATGATATAGTCGTGATCAACCTCAGCGGTCGCGGGGATAAAGACGTGGAGGCGTTTATGAAATATCGGCCGTTACAATAGCGGATAGCGGATAGAGAATAGCGGATAGAAGAATATGAAACCACGGATTGCACGGATTACACGGATTTAAGATAAGTAAAAAGGAAAAAAGAGAATTCAGAATCCAGGAGAGAGAATCCAGAAGAAAAGAAAAAACTTATTGATGTTATTAGAAGCAATATATGAAGAGTTATCGCGAGGTATTTGAGAATAGCAACGGAACCGTCTTGATCCCGTTTTTCGTATTGGGCGATCCGGACGAGGAGCGATCGCTGGGATACATTCGGACGGCGATCGACGCGGGAGCGGATATCCTGGAATTGGGAGTGCCGTTCAGCGATCCGATCGCGGACGGTCCCACAATTCAAAAGGCGGACATCCGCGCTCTGGAAGCGGGCATGACGTGCGGTCGGGCGCTGGGGATGATCCGGAAGATCCGCGCGTACAGCGATATACCCATCGGTTTGTTGATGTATTACAACCTGATCTGGCATTCCGGTCGGGAAGCATTTTATCGCGAGGCGGCAGCAGCAGGAGTCAACAGCGTTTTGGTGGCGGATCTGTGCGTGGATGACGCTGAGGAGGTGCAGGAATTGGTGCAGCAAAACGGTCTGGATTCGGTGTACATGGTGACGCCAAACACCAGTACCGAACGTCGCGGCAAAATCGCTCGCTTGTGCAGCGGCTTTATTTACACGGTATCCGTGTTGGGAGTCACCGGGGCCCGCACGGAACTGGGCGCGATGGTCAAACCGTTGGTCAAAACACTGAAATCAGAAACACAGGCGCCCATCTGCGTAGGATTCGGAGTCAGTAAGCCCGAACACGCCCGGGACCTGGCTGAGGCGGGCGCCGACGGAGTGATTGTGGGATCGGCGGTGGTGAATATTATCGAAAAGAACCTGGACGCCCCGGATGCCGGTAAAGCGGAATTAGCGGATTATATCCGTAAAATGAAGGAAGCGCTACATAATTAATGTACGTCGCGGCAAACAAACAGCCTTAAGCTCGCAGACTCGCTTAAGGCTGCCACCCACCACAGCCGAGGGCGGCTGTGCCACATTCGCCATCCACCTCGCAGACTCGGTGGCTGCCACTTGTCATGGAAAATATAAAATGTTAAATAAACGATGGGAAATAGGAAAAGTTAACGCTATTTTTCCAGGCAATTATTTCCAGGGGATTTCCCTAAGTCTATTATTTTCAGGGACATACGGCAATTCGGCCTGATAAAAAAAAAGACTTGTCAAACAGGTAAAAATGCTCATAATAACATGGCTTTGAATTGGCAATAGGAGATAGAGCTAGTGTACGCGATTATTGACGATGGCGGAAAACAGTATAAGGTAGAGCAGGGCGAAACGGTATGCGTCGATCTGCGGGAGTTGGCGGAGGAGCAGCAGGAGATCGAGTTCGACCGGATTCTGTTCTATGCCGATGACGATACAACGCTGGTGGGTCAGCCTTTGGTGAAGGGAGCCAAGGTAGTGGGTAAGATCAACGGGGTGGCGTCGGGGCCGAAGCTGCACCCGATGCAGTTCCGCCGCCGTAAGGATTCTCAACGTCGAATAGGGCATCGCCAGAAATATATTGAAGTGGAAATAACGGATATCCAGAAACCTTCCTAATGATGAGTTTGTAGGATTATGGATGGGCGTGAGAGCCCGACGAGCCGTAGGCGGCGGCAGTCGGGCTCGCTTTTTTGGTGGATGAGTAAATGGGTAAATGAGTAGATGAGTGGATGAGTAGATGAGTAGAGGGGTGTTTTTGCTTTGCTTGCTCAGGGTCGGACGGTAGTATGACCGATGAGATAAATAACGACAGGAGTACGTGTCGATGGATATGGTATTGTTGGAAACGCAGGATCTGGTCAAGCAGTATTCCGGACGAGTCGTGGTCAATAAGGTATCCATCGAGGTGCACGAGCGTCAGATTGTCGGGTTGCTCGGTCGGAACGGCGCCGGCAAGACGACCTCATTTCGCATGATCATCGGTATGATCCGACCGGACGGAGGCAAGGTGATTTTTGAGGGTCGCGACGTTACCCGGATGGCGATGTACCAGCGGGCCCGGCACGGCATGGGGTACCTCTCGCAGGAACCCAGCGTGTTTCAGCGGCTTTCGGTGGAGCAGAATCTACTGGCGATTCTGGAGACGATGAGCCTGACGCGGCGGGATCGGCATCGACGCGCAAACAGGCTGATCGAGCAGTTCGGGCTGGAAACCGTCCGGAAACAGCACGGCCGACTGCTCAGCGGCGGGGAGCGTCGTAAACTGGAAATCGCCCGGGCGCTGGTAACGAATCCATCGTTGATCCTGCTGGATGAGCCCTTCAGCGGCGTGGACCCCATCGCGGTGCAGGACCTGCAGGGGGAAATCTGTCGGCTGCGGGAACGGGGCATCAGTATCCTGATTACCGACCATAATGTAGAACGAACGCTGGAAGTGGTGGACCAGGGGTATATAATCAATGAGGGGAAGGTGCTCAGTTACGGTACGCCGTATGAACTGATCAACAACCCCATGG
>CAZNQT010000606.1:0-2928 GCA_964574885.1 uncultured Pirellulales bacterium | reverse complement strand
CCCATGCCCCGCAGGCCCGCTTGTCTGACTTGTTCGATGATCTGCTCCGGGTCCATTTCCAAGGCTTTGGCAAGACCGCTATAGCCTTCTCGCGCAATATAATGCTGAATGTTTTCAGGATTGATCCAGCCGCTATTACGTAGGATACGCCGTTCCTGAAGCTGAAACACCTCCGTTTGGACAAGAGCAGGAATATCCTTCCACGCCTGCGTACCGGTAACCGCTAATGCCTCGTGCGGCAGACAATTATCCTGTACGAGATACTCATCGATCAGTTCCAGGGCCTTTGATGGAGTTACGTTGGCATACCAGATTCCGGGCCGGTCTGGTTTGGAGATGCAAACAAGCGGCTCGGCATACGCCAGGCCCAGGCTGCCCACTACCAGAATTTCCGCCGGGATACGGCGCTGCGCCAATTCGGTTTGAAACGTCTTGAGGACCGCTCCCGCTCCGAGGGATCTTCCGGAAGTGCTCGTGCTTATCCGGATAACCGGTTTTGCATTCCGTTCTATTGACTGCCACTGCTCTCGGGCGCTGCGACGGAGTTCATTATCTATCATGAATTTCCCTTTTTTTCGCGATCGAACAAATCCGCGACCTTTTGGGAAGTCATATTCCCTATCACTTCATCATTGATGCTGATACAGGGGGAAGCGAAGCAGTTGCCCAGACAATATACCCTTTCCAGAGAATATTGGCCATCGGGCGTAACTTCCCCGGTACAGATTCCCAACCGTTTTTCGATCTCATTTTGAATTTGCATAGCTTTTTTGACATGACAAGAAGTCCCGTGGCACACCTTAATATGATTTTCCCCCACCGGAGTAAATCGGAATTGGGCGTAGAAGGTGGCGATGGCATAAATCTGACTTTCCGGTACGCGAGTAAAATCGGCTATCGCCCGCAGCGATTCTTCGGAGAGGTAACCAAACTCCTCCTGGACCTGCTGCAAAATGGGAATGATATTTTCTCTCTTACCTTCATACGATGCGAAAATCGAGTCGAGACGTTCTTTCATAGTGAATTCCATAATACCTTACCCTCGCAGGGGCTGCAAGCGTCAAAGGAAATTCGTAATCCTTTTATTTACAATCACTTCCAGGGGTCGGCGCTGACTTTTATCAATAGTCCACCGATACTTCCTGCCAGAAACTGCCGAACCGTAACCGAAACACCGCCGGGTTCGTCTGATCGCCGATGGCGGCATTCTTAATCACAAACTTGAACGTGCCCTTATTAACATCAAACTGAGCGCTGCTGATCGTTCCCTCGTACGTCTTTTCTTTCTTATAAGAGTATTTTCCATTTCCCTTCGAGACCAGTGAGCCGGCGGGTATCGAGTCGCGGAAATCCCCCCAGTAGAGAACCATCTGTCCGGCATCGTCCAAGGCATTGGCGCCTTCTTGCAGAGCGAACGTTCCCTGCAATGTCAATGAGTCTGCATTGTCTTTCTTCAGGTTTCGCTTGAATTTTACTTTGCCCGGCGTAACGGCGAGGAAGTCCGCTACTGAATTCATAAATTGCAAAGTAATTCCTTTCGCTGACTCTTCGCTGACCGTTCCCCGCGCATAATAGGTTCCCACACCGATTTCCACGACGACAGGATAGTTCAATCCGGTTAAATCCACATTTTTCGCTTGTATCGAAATTGATAAAGTTTTGTCTTTGACCGTAAATTTCACCGACGCTCCGTCAATCGTTCCCTTATATGATGAACCTGAGGCACTATCCTTCCAGCCTTCATCCTCGGTATCAATCGCTGCTGACCAGGGTCCGACGCGTAACACCAATGCCGTAGCCGTATCGGTCTGCTGCTCGGTGGGAAAGGCCGCCGCCACGCCACTTATATTGAAGCTGTCCATCCCCGCTGTTTTACCCCGCTTGAATATCGCCTTACTAATCGTCAGGTCCACAATGTCATTATCCTGCGCCAAGAACCAGCCATCCCCCTCCAAGTCCCCTTCCGGATTTTCCAAATCCAGGACCAGCCCATCCGTATCGTTATAAAACTGCCAACCAATGACATCTTCCCCTTCCATCCGCTTGACCAGAATTTCCCCCTCGTCGATACTCTCAATCGTCTCCGTATCCCCGTCGCCCAAATCCACAATCATCCCCTCCGAATAGTCGCCATCGACCAAATGAAACTGGATGGCCGCCATCTCCTCGAAAGGTACGATAGCACCGTCGGCATAGGCGTCGATTCGAGTCTCCACATCGTCCGCCATTTGAAATACCCATCCCCGCTCCAGGATATCCTGCGCCACCAGCATATAAAATTCCGTGCCATTTCCCGGCGTACTCTTTGTCTTCTCGACGCGCAGAGCATTAATGCCGAACATCTGCTGTGACTCGAACCGATGCACATACCCCCATCCTTCAAAATTATTCTGTCCACGGTACGAACGCACCGTCCCCGCCTCGCCGCCAAAATAGGCTGCATCACTGAAATCATCGCTTCCCTCAGCAAACGCCACGGTCCTTTCGATCACTACTGTTGTCTGCGGGACATCTTCCATCTCACCATCGGTATCCGAATAGGCATCCCCCGTTTCCGTGGCCGCTATCGCATCAACCACTTCCATTCCCGCCATCACCTCGCCGAAGACACAATACCCGTAACCATCACTTGTATTTGCCCGATCCAAAAACAAATTATCCACGTGATTGATATAAAATTGAGTCGTCGCCGAGTTCGGGTCTGACGTTCGCGCCATCGCAATCGTGCCACGCAGATTGCTCAAACCATTCGAACTCTCATTTTCAATTGAGGCATACGTTGGAGGCACGTAATTCAAGTTCGTATCGAAACCTCCTCCTTGAATCACGAAATTCTTAATCACTCGATGAAAGATCAGGCCGTCATAGAAACCATCCGCCACATAGGTCAGGAAGTTCGCAACCGTTTCCGGCGCTTCTTCGGAAAAA
>CAZNQT010000605.1:0-2930 GCA_964574885.1 uncultured Pirellulales bacterium | reverse complement strand
GCGTATGGCCACTTCATATTCGAAGATCGCTTTGTCGAGTTTGTTTTTTTGTTCGTAACACTGGCCCAGCCAATAGTGCGAGGCGGGATTTTCATAATCATAATCCACGCTCTTCTGCAACAGGGGCATGGCCTGGTCAATATATCCCCCTTGATAATAAATTTGTGCCTGTCGGTTGAGCCGTACAGCCTCCAGGGGATTGGTACTTTGACAGCCGGTAACACATACGAGAATCAGAACACCGATACTTACGATACCGTAACGATAGGATTTCATGATTATACTCCGTTATTCACCAGGATTCGATTTCTCCCAATTATCTCATAGTAAAGAAGTACCACAAGAAATCGAGTATGGCAAGGAAAAAGCCGACAATTCCGTCATACCTGCATGCCGTTTTCCCTTAAGCGAAACCCAGGGTGCAAGGATATCCGTTAATCCCTGTACAATAATGGAGTTAGAAAGGGCAATTCCGCTCCCGGCGAAGGAAATTATCCCCCGCCTGGCGACGGGGGCTTGATTTCGGTACACCCGTGAGCAGTCGCGAGAGGTCCATTATGTTTTAACGGGTTCAAACTCGCTTTTTTCCAGGCCGCACTCAGGACATACCCAATCGTCGGGAATGTCTTCAAAAGCCGTTCCCGGTTCAACGCCGTTGTCGGGATCGCCTACCGCGGGATCATAAATATAGCCACACACTAAGCAACGATACTTGGTCATGGGAACATCTCCTGTAGGTCCAATGAGTATTTGGCTCTAGGATTTCAACTGTTTGATGGCATCCTGCAAAATCCGAATATGATCGAGTTCTTCTTTGATAAGCAAATCGACTTTTTCGCGGTTTTCTCCGGTGACGGCCTGTTTCAGGGCGGTAAAGAAGGCGATGGTATCCTTTTCAAAACCGATCGCCAGGCGCAAGGCGCTCTCGGTCGATTGCAGCGAGGCGAGTAAGGACGAGACATCCTTCTCGAGATTAAACACGTGATTGTCGGCGGTGGCCTGGAGGTAGGCGGCGGCCTGTCCGTCCGGGTCCACCCAATGGGCATCCGCCGCGGCGCAGAATTTCTGTCTCAAGTTGGCGAAAATTTCTTTGTGCTGTAATTCTTTGCCGGCAAGGTCGTGAAAAACGGCTTTTACCGTTTTGTCCTTAATGGCGTCGGCTGCCTGGGTATAGAAATTATAACCGTTGCTTTCGATATTCTCGGCCATCTCGAACACTTCGGAAAGACTATATTGAACAGCCATAGCTTCCTTTCTGCTCTACAGGGATTTCACCGGCTGTATTATCCACCGGATTCTACCCCTCAGACTGATTTACCCACTCAACAAGTTCTGCATTCGCATACTTCCATACATATTGTTGAGGGAGGTGAGCATGATGTCAAGTGAAATCGAGATAGGCAATGTGGAGTTGGCGGGCGGCGGTTTTCTGGTCGATGCCGTCGGAGCAGATGGCGTCGCCGGTACGGTTCCAGCGGGGGTGAAAATCGCAGCGGAGTTGGCCGGAGATGTTACGTCTTTGTTTCATATCGAGGGTGACGAGGATTTTACCTTGTTTGGTTTCGATGTTATAGAGGAATTCGTTATCGTTTAAGGGATTCCAATGGAGCATGGCCCCCTGCTGAAGATTCCAGGCGTGGGTTTCGGAAATCTTTTCAAATGTGCCGGATTGGGCATCGACCAGACCGATGGCAGCCGGTTCATCCTGGGTGGGGAAATGGTCCTGGAACGGACTTTCCCACGAAAGCAGGTATTTCCCGGACCGGTTCCAGGGACAGATACCGTAATAGCCGAACAAATGATGCTTCGGACCGCCGGTCAAGGTACAAATTTTACACTTCGGCAGTCCGCTTGAATCCTTGGCAAAAGTATCCGGATTTGAAAAATTCAGTAACGCCCCCGTCACTACAACCTGTTTTAAAAAATCCCTTCGCTGGATCGACACCGTTTTCTCCCACTCTCCGTGTAGGGCATGTACGACCCTACCTGGTTTAACTGAAGTTATAATGTTTTTTTACCGGCTGGGAGACTTTCCAGATGCACTTGAGGCCAACGGGGAAGGTAACCATATCGCCGGGGCCGAAAGTGACGGAGTCGGCGCCTTCGGGCTGATCGGTAACGGTGACTTCGCCTTCCAGAAGCAGGCAGGTCTCGGTTTGATCGTATTCCCAGGGAAAGGTACTGACTTGGCAGCCCCAGGTGGGCCAGGATTTACACTCACTGACTTCGGCGTCACTGGGCTTTTTCACAACGACATCTTTTACACTTGGCATAATTACCTCCCTAACTATGAGACACTGATTTACAATGATTTTTTTATACCAGCAATTCCGGCATATTGATCCAGGTGCGTTTTTGCCAGGATTCGGTTCCTTTTTCGGCGAGCAGGATATTGCGGGCGCCGGCCAGGAGATCCCAGCGAAACGGCTCGTCGGTTACGAGGTGTCGGAGAAACAATTCCCACTGGGCCTTAAAGGCGTTGTCGTATTCGCCGGCGTCTTCGACTTCGGTCCAGGAATCGAAATACTTAATAGGACTTTCGATGTCGGGATTCCAGACGACGGGGGGCGTGGAGTCGTAATCCTGCGTCCAGCAGCGGCGCAGGCCGGCGACGGCGGTGCCTTCGGCGCCATCGACCTGGATGGTTACGAGATCGTCCCGTCGCACGCGGACGCACCAGGAGGCGTTGATGTGGGCGACGATATCGCCGTCCAATTGCAGGGTGGCATAGAAGGCGTCTTCGGCGGTGCAGCGGTACGGTTTTTCATTTTCGTCGATGCGTTCGGGGATGTGGGTCCAGCCGAGACAACTCACGGACCGGACACTACCAAAGAGGGATTCCAGGACGTAACTAAAATGGCAGAGGATATCGACGATAATACCGCCGCCCTCTTCTTTGCGGTAAATCCAGGATGGTCGCTGGGCGGGAA
>CAZNQT010000604.1:0-2933 GCA_964574885.1 uncultured Pirellulales bacterium | reverse complement strand
CAAGTAATCCGATCAGCAACAACCAAAAAAAGACATTTTTCACGGTTCGAAAGATCTGATACGCTTCAAAGGCGTCGGCCTGCTCCTGCCATCCCTGATGATCGGCCATAATAATCTCCTGAACAATGGTACGGTCAACAAATAAACGGAACTACGTTATATCTTAGGAATCAGAGGGTTTTTCTGTCAACCAATTACCCCCTCGGCAGATACGCGAATTTGCTTCCGCCGATATCCGGAAAATCATTGCAAGAACTGAGGGAAATTGTTAATATGAGTTTTTTGTACTATTTTGAGGGTTGCACCGACATACCCCAGGAGTTATCTGGCATGCAACTTACTGATATTCTTGATGTTAACTGTGTAAAGGTTCCTATGCAGGCCCCGGATAAAACAGCGGCCATCAAGGAATTAGTCGATCTCCTCGACCAAAACATTACTTTTAAGGATTATGACGCCGTTTATCGAGCTGTAATGGAGCGCGAAGCAATACGCAGTACCGGAGTAGGACAAGGATTTGCGATTCCCCATGGAAAAACGAATACGGTGGACCGTATCTATATGGCCGTTGGCAAATTGAATGATCCTATCGATTTCAAGAGTATTGACGGCCATTTGGTAACCATGATCGTATTATTAGTCTCTCCGCTCGATCAAACCGGCCCCCATATCCAGGCCCTGGCAAGGATCAGCCGTCTCATGACCGATCAAACACTACGAAATGCACTTTGGGAGTGCCATTCGGCCGAGGAATTATTTCAACTGATATGCAACTACAATCATCTCGGTCTGGAATAAATACTTAGTATCCCCGTTCTATGTTCCCAAGCAGGCAAAAGAATTCTTAAACGGCAAAGCCGATATAACCATAAATATCGATAAAATCGATAGATACGAACTTAGTAAAATTACTTGTCCGGTGAAAATATTTTTCTCAGATAGTATTGAAATACTGATGATAAAGCATTGACATCGGCTATTATAAGATCGTAAAATATGGTAGAAGCGTTTGTTCTCCTTTCGCGGCGCTTCCGCCGATAGGCCGTATCACCCCGTACGGCCTTCGGCATTTTTTTAGCCCTACAAACATACCGACCGGTATGTAATATCATGTTGATTTCCTGATCCTTAATAAATTCTAACAGGGCAAATTGGCCTAAAAATGACTTATTAATCGGTGAAATCCAAATACATATTCAATCATATCTATTTGTAAAATAATAACTTATATATTTATTAACCGTTCTATTTCAGATCAGATCTTAGATTCGTGAGAAATAAGAGTTTTTTTAAGATCCTTACCGCCGAGGGCGGAAAAGCCGCCTAGTTTACCGTCGGAGCGGAGGACGCGGTGGCAGGGAATGATTAAGGGAGTACGATTGACAGCCATGATGCTGCCGACGGCACGGGCGGCATGGGGGGAACCGGCTTTTTCGGCTAAACTTGCATAGGAGGTGGTACTACCTATTGGTATCTTAGTGCAAGTTTGATAGACTTTTCGGGAGAAAGGGGCGGCCCAGGAGATATCCACCTGACAGTCAAATTTCACGGATTTTCCGTGAAAATAAGCGATGATGGATTCTTTCAGATTGGGGAGGAGGTCCGGATTAAATTCGCCGGCAGGGAACTCGGTTCGCAATAAATTGATAATCGAGGATTTGGTAGGACCAGGAAGGATAAAGCGGACCAGGCGGTCGTTGCGACAGGCGAACCCGAGGTAGCCCCAAGTGGTTTTCACGAGGGTGTATTGTGGAACAATGCCATTAGCCGGCTGGGTAGTAATCAAGCGAATCGGCATGATGAGCGAATCCTCTCTATCAAGAAATTTACTGTAGTTCTGCGTCATTAAGTTTATAGCAGCCCTATAGGCGAGAGGCAAAATTATAAATGTTTTTGATTTATATCATTCGATTAGCAGGTAATGAGCGAATTGGTCGGCGTCGAGATATTTACCGGTCATCAGGTTTTCGGAGCGCATGCCAAATCCCGAGGCGTGGCGGGAGCTTGTTATAATGTCCAGGCCAATGGTACGGCCGGGATGGAGGTCGGTGAGGATCGAGTCGCCGCCGGCGATGCCGCCGTAGTAATCAAACTGGGTAACGCCGATCTCGTAGATGATCTGGTCGCCGACGACCCGGACGGCATATTCGAAGTTGGCATTGGGATCAATGGTTTGGCCCAGGGCCCAGGCGCCCCACGATCCGCCTGCGGTATCGGGTCCGACCATATACTGCTGGGCGATGCCGTAATTGTTATAAAATCCCGTGCCGCCGTCGGCACTGCCCTGGGAGTAGATTTCGATCCGGTCGCTCGCATCCCAGGTAATATAGTCGTCGGTGAAAACATGGTCGGCGTCGGTTACGACCACGGCGGCATAGACCTTGTTCGTATCGGGATCCCAACGAAAGGCTACTCTGGCATCGGTAATATCCGCCGGATCGCCGCTATAAATCTGATCCAGGTCGATCCAGACCGGATGAGCACTCCATTCGGTGAGATTTCCATCGACGACGGCTGTTCCGCGGGGAATATTTTTAGGATTGGACAACTCTTCATTATAAGAAACGTGGATGCCTTCGCCCCGGTCCATCCATTGGCTGTAGAAAAAAAGATCCTGTTCATCCGGTGTGACAAAAACCGTATGCCCATCAAATGGAGTACCATCGAGCATCGTAATTTCTTCGATTTTCAAGAACGGCTCCAGGAGCGACCTTCGAGTAGCCTTGTAGAATCGCCAGGGATGGCCGGTCGTTGTCGCGTGAAAGTAAATGGTAAGACCGTTGGGTAGAATGCAAGGCGCAGAATTCCAGGTGTGAATGTTAAGTTCGCTGACGTGAGTTACATTGTCGAACGGTTCTGAGATCGAGGATCGCGTAGCCATCCAAATCGAATTATAAATTCCGCTACCCCCCGGTCGGTCGCTGGACCAGAAC
>CAZNQT010000603.1:0-2939 GCA_964574885.1 uncultured Pirellulales bacterium | reverse complement strand
AATCCATCCAGGCCAGTGGCCATTCTAACACCATAATCCTTGAACCGTTTCTCCGGTCCACTCGTCTCATTTACAATTAGAGTTATTTTTATCATCGGTATCCTGGGGCAGCAACTTAATTCCAAGAACTTACGATTGTTTTTATAGGACGGTCTCATAATCTGCTCAATTGCCCTGAGAAGAGAAAAGCCGTACGATAGTAGAAATGAAACCAATGAGAATCACAAACCGTCGCGGGGGAAAGAGGTATCAGAAAATGAGAGGTTCGAAAGCGGTTGCCGGGCGAATACAATGGATGTGTGTGATACTGTTGTTTTTCGGAGGTCGGCAGGCGGGCGCGTCGGCGGACGCAGGATCGGTTAAATCCGCGTCCCCGGCAACGCGGTACATGATCGTGGTGACGGGTGGAGAGCTGCTCTCGGGCGTATATGCGGATAGTCATACGCATTTTCTGACGCGGGCGCTGCGGCCTTTGGGATTACAGTGCGTCGGATCGATGATCGTGGATGATAAACCGGCGGATCTGAAAGAGGCATTGCGGTTTGCAACGGGGAAAGCTCCTCTGGTGATTGTAACCGGCGGTCTGGGACCGACGGATAATGACATTACGCGGAATACCCTGGCGGACTTTACGGGGATAGCGATGAAAGAACATCCCGAGCCGCTGAGGAAGATGGCAAAGCGATTTGGGGTGTCGCCGGAGAACCTACGGGCGAACCTGCGTCGGCAGACACAAGTTCCCGTTCAGGGTCGATATTTACCAAACTCCAATGGAACGGCAATCGGTTTGGTGTTCGAGCAGAACAACCGAGTCATTGTGGCGCTGCCGGGTCCGCCGCGGGAATTGCAGGGGATGACGGTAAAGGAACTGATACCGTATCTGAATCATCGTTTCGGTACGAGGCTGCCGGGCTGTTCGATTACCCTGCGTTTTGTGGGCCTGGGTCAATCGCAAATCGACCAGACGATGAAAGAGCATGGATTACCGGCGAAGGACGTCACGACGGGGTCGCAGTTTGCCGGGGGGCGAGTGGATTTTACGTTTTCACTGCCTGAGGATACGCCGAAGAATCGATCTCGATTGAAAACACTGAAACAGGAGCTTACGAAATACCTCGGCGGGAATATATATGGCGAGGGAGAAACAACACTGGAGGAGGTCGTGGTAAAACAATTGGCAGAACGGGGCTTGACGCTGACATTGGCGGAAGTGGGGAGCGGCGGGTCTCTGGCGGCGGCCTTGGCGGAGGCGGAGGGGATCGAGAAGGTATGGGTGGGAGCATACGTAGCGCCGTCGGAAGAGAAACTATGGTTATTGGTTAAGGGGAAGGATAACTCAGGCGGAATCATGCGTGGGGCAAGATCCCACCCTGCAGGAATCGCTCAGGCGGCGTCCGAGGCGACGGGAAGTGATTGTGTGATCGCAGTGAGTGAAGTTCGGCATCAGCAAAACGGTTCCCACTATATTGAAGTTGCGTTCACCCTGCCGAAGGACAGAAACGAATGTCAGCAAATCAGCGTCAGGGGAAACATGAAAGAGTTTCGTCCCCGGTTGGTGACGCAGGTACTGGATCGTTTGCGACGGTATCTTATAACCGGATAAAGAATTAATCGGTTTCAGGATAAGTGAGACTCACCATGGACCAGTAAGAACTTGTCCATGCCACCCCACGTTTAGATTGGTCGAAGTAAGGGATTATTGAAGACGTACGGCATCCACTTCGAGTTCGAAGAGTAAATCGTCGCGACAGATATCATTTTCAGCAATAATGACGGGGAAGTCGGGGAGACGGCGGTCTTTTCGGTATTGTTCGAAAAGAGGTGCGTCCTGGGCGTGTTTGAAATAGGCCAGGGCGCGGGTGACATCGGCCCAATCCATACTACGGGATTCGAGAATAGCGCAGACCACTTCCATCGTCAGTTTAACCTGGGCCTGGGGATCGTCGAGGTGAACGGTATGGCCCTCGGGATCGATACTAGCGGTTCCGGAAACGAAGAGACGACGATGGTCGGGTAAAGAGAGTTCGACGGCACGGCTGAAGGAACTGCCATACTCCAACGCGGGACTTTGCAGGGGAGAAGCAACCATCCGCACGCGGCATTGGTCCGATTTCGGCTGTACCGCCAGCAGTCCTCCCACGAGGGCGGCGCCGGCCGTATTTCTGCCGCCGACACCGGTACTGGCAGGAACCAGTCCATTAAAGATTCCCCATTTTTGATATATGTCATTGCGTACGTGATTGAAGTCATCATACCATTGCAGAATGTTATTATTGTAAAACCAGGTGCGAAAGACCTGTTGAAAATTCAGGTTATCCGCCTGGAGGAGGTGTTGTAATTTGTTGATTACGATAGAGGCCTGCTCGGAACGGCAAGCGGACTGATTGTCGGGAAGAACACCCCCCAGACGATAATATTGAGCCCAAGGATCGGTAAACCAGGAACCGATTACCCTGCCGGCAGATTCCACCCGGTTGAGATGAGCGTCGGCAATCGCCCAAACGTGCGTTCCGCAGAGGGAGACCTCATGTCCATCTTCCAGCCAAGTCACCGGACCATGAATCCCCTGAAACGCTTCACGCCAGGCCTTGCCGGCTGTACCATCGACATCGGAAATCCCGAAAATTTCCTGCGAAATTACCTGGGCATGATTTTGTCGAACGACCTGGGCCGCTTTTTGAAACAGGACATAGGGAGATTCCGCGCCGTGGGGAACAGCGGTGATGAAATACTCCGTACCGGCGGTCCTTTGAAGTTCGACTACCTGTAAACCCGGCTTTATGGTTTTGCGGATTTGGGGAGAATTCGCTTTTGGATCACAAGCGGATTTTTCGGTCATCTTCGTATCGTTTCCTCTTAGACGTTTTTCCCCGATCCCATTTAGCGCGTTAAAACAAATTGCACCAGATCCTCAATCTGTTGTTCGCTGAGGTTAGAAG
>CAZNQT010000602.1:0-2948 GCA_964574885.1 uncultured Pirellulales bacterium | reverse complement strand
GAGATGGACGGCCAGGGCAATACGCGCCGGGCGGTCGATTTTCGATAAAGGCTGCATCAAATCCCGGTCCACAATAGAGATATAATCGACGCGAGCCTGGGGTTGTTTTTCGATGATCGATTTCATGGCGTCAATCAGGACGGCTGAATCGGTCTGGCCTTTTTCGATGAGTTGTTGCGCGTGTTGGAGTGCCTGGAACAGACAGACGGCCTGACGGCGTTGTTCGGAATCCAGGTATTGGTTCCGGGAACTCATGGCCAGGCCGTCGGCTTCGCGGACGATGGGGCAGCCGCGGATTTCGACGGGCAGATTCAAATCGGCCACCATACGGGTAACCACGGCCAGTTGCTGGGCGTCTTTCTCGCCAAAATAGGCGATATCCGGCTGAACGATATTAAGAAGTTTGGCAACCACCGTGCAGACGCCGCGAAAGAAACCGGGCCTCGAGGCGCCGCACAGATGATCCCCGATCGTATCGACATCCACCCAGGTAAGATTTTTGCGGGGGTACATCTCCTCTACGGAAGGTGCAAAGAGCAGGTCCACGCCGAGATCGCGGCAGGCCTGACAATCCGTTTCGAACGTGCGGGGGTAGCTGTCGAAATCCTCGCTGGGACCGAACTGGGTGGGATTCACAAAAATGCTGACGACGGTGAAATCACACTCCTTTCGACAGCGACGAACCAGGGACAGGTGCCCTTCGTGCAGGGCGCCCATGGTGGGCGCCAGGCCGATGGTATTACCAGCGGCGCGGACCTGAGCGATCAAGTTGCGTGTATTAGTCATGCTTTCAGCAAGTTCCATAGCATTAAAGTAAAAAGGCAAAAGGAAAAAGGCAAAAAAAAAGTGGCGATGTAGAAACACAAACTGGCATCTGTAAACCGTAAACGGGGCGACCACGCGGGGCCGCCCCTACCCATTTACTCATTCACTCATCTATTCATTTACTCATTCACCCCTGTAATTTTTACGTGTACAGAACGACTAGATTAACGTACCTTATTATATAACTAGTATTTACGGCTAAATGAGGCAAAGGAAGGATATCGAATATGCGAAAATATACTATTTGTGTTCTGCTCGCTGTTCCACTGCTGTTCAATCTTGGCTGTCACAAACCAGACAAACTCCCCACCAAAGAAGAATACTATTTCGCTGCCTATATGAATGGCAAGAAGATGGGGCACATCACTCACACTCGTATCGAGAAAGAATCTCGTGTGACTAATTCCGAGTACGCCATATTTACCATCAAGCGTGCGGACGTGAAAATGACCATCAGCGTCAAAGAAACCTATATCGAGACGCCACAGGGAGAACCGCTGGGATTTGAGAGTATGCAGTACCTCGGCGCCCTGGGGATGACCGTCAAGGGCGAAAAAAACGCCGAGGGGAAATACGATGTGACGATTACCACGGGCGCCAACGTACAAACACAGACCATCGACTGGCCCAAAGGCGCCCTGATGGCCGAGGGGGCGGAACAACTCGCTCGGCAAAAGGGGCTCAAGCCGGGTACTCAATACCATGTGAAAATGTTTGTGCCCATGTTGTTGCAGGCGGTCGATACGGAGATCAAGATCGGCGAACAGAAAAATATCGATCTGTTCGGACGCATGATTCCCTGTACCGAAGTAATCACTACCATGAAGATGCCCTCGGGACAGTTCGTCAGTACGAATTATGTGGACGATGAGAATCAACCGCAAAAAATGACTCTTCCCATAATGGGAATGAACTTTGAAATGATCGCCTGCAACCGCGAGTTCGCCCTGAGTGAGAATGACATACCGGAATTCCTGGAGCAGTTGATCCTGTATAGTCCGAAACCACTGAAACATTACAAAACCGCCAAGCAAATCAAATACCACCTCGAGCCCCAACCCGGCGTTAAGCTCACGGTAGTAGAAGACGATAATCAAAAAGTAACCAGTGATGGCAACCAGGGTTTATACGTCACGGTCAAACCTCTCGAAGATCCCAGGGGCGTAACGTTTCCCTATAAGGGTAAAAATAAAGTCGCCCTGGAGGCGTTGAAACCGACGCGATATCTGCAAAGCGATAGTGACCAAATCATCAAGTTGGCCAAGCAGGCGGTCGGTGAGACCAAAGACGCGGCCCAGGCCGCTCGGAAAATCGAAGGATTTGTACGGCAGTATGTAAAGGAGAAATCGCTCTCGATTGGGTATTCCTCGGCAGTGGAGGTGGCGACAAGCCGCCAGGGCGACTGTACGGAGCATGCCGTCTTAACCGCAGCGCTGTGCCAGGCAGTGGGGATTCCGGCGCGACTGGCCCTGGGATATATTTATGTGGACGAGTGGGCGGGAAAGAATCATGTTTTTGCCGGGCATGCGTGGACGCAAGCCTATATCGGCGACCGTTGGATCGATCTGGACGGCACTCGCGGACCGAACGGTTATACCGCAGGGCATTTAACCCTGGTCGTCGGCAACGGAAATCCGGAGGACTTCTTCGGTTTGACCATGATCCAGGGACAGTTCAAGATTACGGAGATTGAAGTGGAGGAGTAAAGGGGGAAATGAGTAGATGAGTAGGGGCGGCCCCGAATGGTCGCCCGGTTTACGCTTGACAGTTGCCCGTTTAGGGCTGAGTGGGATAAGGATTGGAGTGCAATGTATGAAACTGTATAGCAGTCTGATAAGTTTCCTGTTTCTCTGTTGTGGCATAAGCTGCGCCACGCAAGATCAAACTGCAATTGAGATCAACACCTACCGGGGTGCCAGTGACGCCTCGGCGGCGGTTGCCTTAAACGAGGACTTATTCCTGACTGCGGACGACGAAAATAATATCCTGCGCGTGTACAAGTTTAGAAATGAGGCGTTTCCGATTGCTACCTGCGATCTCAACGCTTTCTTACGGCTGAGTCCGGATCATCCCGAAGCGGACATCGAGGGCGCCACGAAGGTCGGCGATCTGGTGTTTTGGAT
>CAZNQT010000601.1:0-2961 GCA_964574885.1 uncultured Pirellulales bacterium | reverse complement strand
GTTACCATGCAGGCGGCGCCTTCGCCATCAGCGGCAATTTGTCGGGCGAGATCGTCACAAACCAAACCCAGGGCTTTTTCGAATTTTTTATAATTGGCGTCTAGTTTGGTGATACGTTTGTTTTGGGCCTGACCAGAGGCCAGGATAATCACGGTATCACTGGTACTCATGTGATTGTCCACGCTGACCTTATTGAAGGATAGTTCAACCTGCTGTTTCAGGGCACGGTGTAATAAGGCAGCGCTGATATTCACATCGGTCGTCAAAAACGCCAACATGGTGGCCATATTAGGTGCGATCATACCGGATCCTTTGGCGATACCGGCAATCTGAACGGTTTTATTGTGCAAGGTGATTTTTTGGCATGCCGTTTTCCTACAGAGATCCGTAGTGAGAATCGCCTGGGCCAAATTCCGGTTGGCCTGGGCGGATCGGCTCAAGGAATCGGCGGCTTTTTTGATCCCTTTACGCACCCTGTCCATAGGGAGGAATTGGCCAATAATCCCGGTGGAGCAAACCAAAACGTCGTCCGGATCAATATTCAGATATTTTGCGACATCACGGCAGATGGTATGCACGTCCCGTTCGCCGCGTTTACCGGTACAGGTATTGGCATTGCCGGCGTTGACGAAAACGGCTTGGGCGCGGCCGGATTTGATTTTTTCGCGGTCAATCACAACTGCCGGGGCGACAATTTTATTTTTGGTAAATGTGGCAGCGGCGGCGCTGGGCCGATCGGCAACAATCAGACCGAGGTCTAATTTGCCGCTTGGCTTGATACCCGCTTTGACTGCAGCGACACGAAATCCCTGGGATTTTGTAAGAAATGCTTTGCGCATCGATCATACCCTTTCGAGAATCCTCCACCCCCACCCCCAAGCTCGCAGACTCGCTTGGCGGTGCCACCCATAGTTATCGTTTCCATTCGTCATTCAATTTGATCCCCTCCCTCATGATCGGGGCTTTAATAATTCAATTTCCAGAGGTTGCCTCTATAATAAACCCATGGTTTCGGGGAGTTGGCAAATGAGGTTCAGGTTCTGGACGGCCTGTCCGGCGGCGCCTTTGATTACATTGTCGATGGCGCTGAAAACGATCACTTTTCCCTTGGTAACACAAGGATAGATATCACAAAAATTCGTATAGGCGACGTCTTTGGTTTTGGGCGGCTGCGAGCCGATTCGCACGAAAGGCTCGCCGGCGTAGAAGTCGTTATATAATCCGATAAGCTCTTTATTCCAAATTTGTTTGTTGGGCCGACAGTAGATCGTCTCGAAAATGCCCCGATCCATACTGACCACGTGCGGCTGGAAAAGAACCTGCACAGAGGTTTGCGTGAAATCGGTCACAATTTGTTCGATTTCAGGCATGTGGCGATGCGTACCGACGGCATAGGCAAAGAGATTTTCATTCATCTCCGGGAAGTGAAAGGCCAGGGCGGGTTTGCGGCCGACGCCGGAAACGCCGGAAACGGCATTGACAACGATATCATTCGGATCAATGAGGTTTTCTTTGACCAGCGGCGCTATCGCTAACGCGGCGGCGGTGGGATAACAACCGGGATTGGCCACCAGGTCGGCAGGGGGAATCGTGGAGCGGAATAATTCCGGCAGACCAAAAACCGCACGCGACAGGTTTTCCTTATCGATGTGTTCCACCTGATATACCCGTTCATAGAGAGCGGCATCATGGATTCGATAGTCGGCGCTGAAATCAACGACCTTGACGCCCGTGGATAACAGTTGGGGAACAAACTGCATGGACACCTTGTGTGGCAGACAGCACAAGGCAACATCCGCCGTTTCCGATAATTTATTCAGGTCCACGGGCTCGACGGTTAGATCCAATCGTCCTTTCAGAGCGGGAAAAATCTGGGCGACAGGTCCGCATTCTTCCGGCAGTGCGGTAAGATAGGTAATCCGGGCCTGCTCGTGTCGCAAGAGGATATTAATCGACTCAATCGCGGTATATCCGGTAGCGCCAATGATTGCCACATTTACCATACATTACTCCCCATACAATTACGATCCCTTCGTTACACGAGGTGTAAACGATATATAAAAAAGAACTCCTGACCGTAGAGGGCAGGAGCTCAAGATTATTAACCACACCGTTAAGCGGCTAGCGTTTGGAGAACTGGAAACTCCTGCGAGCGCCTCGTTGACCATACTTTTTACGCTCTTTGATACGGCTGTCGCGGGTGAGATAGCCTTTACCCTTGAGGGCGCCGTAGGTATCGGAATCGGCTTTGGCTAACGCACGGGCAATTCCCAAGACCACGGCGCCGGCCTGACCGGTCGAGCCGCCGCCATACACATTCGCCCAGACGTCATATCGCTCCCCATTGTCCGTAGCGACCAGAGGAGAGCGGACATCCATTTGATCTCTCGGATTGGTGAAATACTTCTCCAACTCGCGTTTGTTAATGAGGATTTTTCCGCTGCCGGGCCGAATTCGCACACGAGCCACGGATTTTTTGCGGCGTCCCGTCCCCCAGATATAATCCTTGTCTCCCAGCGTGGGAGCCGCCGGCTTAAGCGTCTGGGGCTGGGGTTCGCTTTCGTTTACAACCGATTTGACCTTTTCCGGGTCGATTAAAGGAGTTCCTTGTGACTGTTCTTCGGTCATCTGCTATCCTTTTATACAAGAGGGGAGTTAATTCAACTCCAGTGTTTGGGGCTGCTGAGCCGCGTGGGGATGTTCAGCGCCACGATATACTTTTAACTTGCTGAGCATGTGTCGTCCTAATTTGGTTTTAGGCAGCATGCGCCGGACGGCTTCGGTGATGACTTTTTCGGGATGGTTCTCGATCATCCGGGTAAAGGAAATCACCTTCCGCCCGCCCATGTGATAGGTATAATGGGCATATTCCTTGGTTTGCGCCTTTCGGCCAGTAAGGCGAATCTTCTGGCAATTGGTAACGATTACAAAATCACCAGTGTCCACATGCGGGGTATATTC
>CAZNQT010000600.1:0-2977 GCA_964574885.1 uncultured Pirellulales bacterium | reverse complement strand
GATATACGGTCAGACTCTTTTGACCGGTGCGAACGTTCAGACAAGCCTGCTCCAGATACTTCATGAGCAATTGTCGGCCCACCAGACCGGTTTGTTCATCCATCGGCTGTTGCGGAGGGGCGACGGGATCCGGTTCCGGCGGCGCCGTCGGCTGCTCTTTCAGGCGTCGAATCGCAGCCTGACAATCAAATCGTTTGCAGTCACGTTCGTAATAGCGGTTCAGCATGGCTTTGGATTGAATCAACAATCGGTCCACTTCCGAGTGAGACGGCAAAAAGGAGGAAAATAAGTTCGATATATGATGATACTCTTGACGGGTGGATTCCAGGATTTCCAGAAAGTCGGATTCGTCAAACCCAAAAACCCGCTGGGAAAAATCCAGGAGCTGAACGTCGGCGTCGCAAATCGTATCAAAATCACCCAGCGGCAAATCCCCGACAAAATACGCCACCTGGCCCAATCGAACCAAACCTTCCCCACTCTCCTTCCATCCGGGAGAATGGTGATGGTCCTGAATGAAGCGAGCGAGAACCTCCGGCAGATGCCAATAGCGCGTTAAGGCGGCGCCCGCCGAGGGATGCTGAAACTCGAAAAGCTTCTGCTCGATTTCGTGCTTCGAGGCGACGGAACAGCCGCTTTCCTGATACATCCGGATATAAGGGGTCCCGTACATTTGAGACAACAGAGGAATACCGCAATCCAATAAAAGAGCGATCAGAAACGCCTCCTCGCAGCGCGCCTCACAGTATCGTTTCGCCACCTGATGGGCCAAAACACTGCGATATATGGTTTGTTGCCAGTAATGATAGGAATCAAAATCAGTGTTGTTTTCCTGTCGTAGCGAAGAAACCAGTTCGAATCCCAGGGCCAACGAGCGTACATACTTGATGCCTAAGCTCGAAACCGCCTGATCCAGAGTCGTCACCTTATGCTGCAAACCTGCATACGTCGAATTCGCCACCCGCAGAATCCGAGAGGATAAAATAGGATCCGATTCGAGAATGGCGGCAAAGTCCGAGCCATTTGTGTCCTTGCCGACACGAAACGTTACCAGGTTTTGCGCCACCTCCGGAAGGGGAGGAATGGGGAGCTGGTGTAATAAAGTTTCTAATGTAGTGCTCATAGATTCTTATCCTGTTTCCTGAAGATTTTTTACAATCTGATCGCAGATCACACGGGACATATCTCGGTTGCCGAACATACCTACTCGAACGGATACGTGCGTAAGATCATCCTCAATCCGTTTGATTTGTACCTTCACTTTTTTATCCCCCGCACCTCGACCGACCACGGATGCGGTCAAGGCGTCTTTTTCGGCGCTGACCAGTTGGATCTCTAATTCTTCCAGGGTTTGCTGCACGACCTGATATACGACTTGGATATCGCCTTCGAGCGTTGCCTCCTGAGATCCCTTCTGATACGCATAGGCGCCCACTCCCGCCACGGCACCCCCGCCGAGAAGAACGGCGACACAACCCGACAACGATAAGATCACCCACAACGCCAGGAGCATTCGAAGGTAAAATTGTGTGCTGGAAAACGGCATGACGGATAACCCTTAAAAATCGGTAAAGTATATATCTGCCAAGGAGAGATCCGATGGATCCTCTCGCAGTTTGGTTGTTGCCTCCTCTGATCCTGCCGACTCGTTAGGCGAAACATCGTTACCTTCCTCAGAATTCTCGTAACGAATCAGCATGTTCAAAATTTCATCCAGACTGACCGGCCGAAACTCATGGGAACTTTGAGCATAAAACACATGTCGCGCCCAGGAATGATCTGATGAGACCAAATCCATAATATCTTCTCCCGCCTTCCTGGCGTCCTCCTGCTGGTTGGAGGCAGCAAAAACCTAGATCACGTTCTCATCCAGCAACATTTCGCTGTCTGCCGATTCGTCGTCCGGCAGGGGTTCTTCAAATGCCGCCCATCGACTCTTGGCCTTCGTATTGATCGCGATCAGCCGATCCAGAACCGTATCGGGGGTGTCGTCGAAAGGATCCACGACATAGTTCTTAAGATTTTCAAAAACCTCGTCCGATAGTTTTAACATCTTCATCCGTTTACCCCTTACCAAAAATTGTTAGCCCCTTTTCATCCTCGGTAACGAAGACTCCTTCAATGAAAGTGTAAAATTCAATTTCTTGAGATACAAATATTCTCGAAGATAATATTTACGGATTGATGGAAAAGGAGTTGGTTTATAACGATTATTCAAATAACCGCCGCGACCGATAATCGGCAGGGTTGAATAAGAAATCCGATACCATTTTTATTCCGCGGACCGTATCGCCGCTGCCAGATACGCCGTCTCTCGCATTGACTTCACCTCGTGCACTCGCAGGATCTGCACTCCCGCTGCCACGCACGCCGCTACCGCCGCCGCCGTCCCGTATTCCCGCTCCGAAGGCTTCTCTATATCAAGCACCTTCCCGATAAACGACTTGCGACTGGGCCCCACCAACACCGGCGCCCCCAACTCCTGTAATAGCGCCAGTTGTTTCAGCAAGCTCAGATTATGGGCCAGCGACTTACCGAATCCGATCCCCGGATCAATAATAATTTGCTCCCGTTCGATCCCTGCCGACAGAGCATACTCGATCCGTTCCGCCAGAAACTCTTTCACTTCCAGCACGACGTCGTCATACGTCGGATACTTCTGCATATCGCGCGGCGTGCCCTGCATGTGCATCAGGATTACCGGCGCCTTTTCTCGCGCCGCCAGGCCTGCCATCTCCTCATCGAATCGCAGCGCCGAAATATCATTGATGATCGACGCCCCTGCCTCCAGCGCCGCCCCCGCCACCTCGCTGCTCGTCGTATCGATACTAATTGGCAACTCCGTCTGCCGCGCCAACGCCCAGATCACCGGACACGCACGCTTAATCTGTTCCTCCCCCGTTACCGCCTCCGAACCCGGTCGCGTCGATTCTCCGCCCACGTCGATGATATCCGCTCCCTCCGCCTCCATCTGCAA
>CAZNQT010000599.1:0-2977 GCA_964574885.1 uncultured Pirellulales bacterium | reverse complement strand
TCTACACGACGACCATACCCACCAAAGACCGCCGCGTCTGTCTGATGCAGGATCATCAATATCGTCTGGGCGTCGCCGCCCAAACGACGGGGTATTACTATCCTGCACAGTTGGGACTATCCCCATAAACACAGTGAATTAGGGGCTGGGGGCTGGGGGATAGGGTATAGGGGCAAGAATAAATGGGTAAATGAGCATACGAGTAGCAGAGTCAACAGGTGGAATTTCCATGAATCATCGTTATCATGATTTTTTAGCTTCTAAGTATTTATTTTCATTTCTTTTCTGTTTATTTTTTATAACCGCTTCCCTGTCGGCCGTCGAAATACTGTCGCCGGACGGTACGATTCGAATTACGGTCGAAGTCAAAGATTCCCCGGACGGACCGGAAGATTGTCTCTACGGGTCGGTTTCCTATCGTAATACACCGATTCTCACAGATTCACGTTTGGGATTGGCTTTACAGGGAGTACCCAATCTCGACCAGGGCTTTAGGACCGTCAATACGTCTCGCACTAAAAATGACACAACCTGGAAACCCGTCTATGGCGAACGTAGTGAAATCCGCGATCATTATAATCAACTGAATATTCATTTACAGGACCGGCAGACGCCATCGCGAAAACTGCAATTGAAAGTACGAGCGTATAATGAAGGCGCGGCTTTATGCTATGTCATCCCCCAACAGGACGCATTACGGGATATCGTCATCAAATCCGAGAATACGCAATTCCGTTTTACCGATAATTACCCGGCCTGGGCGGTCTATTCGGCCCAGGGTCGCTATGAAAAAACCACGCTGGATAAAATTCGCCCGAACTGCGAACGCCCCCTGACTATTAAAGTAGCCAATGATTTATATGTCGCCGTCGCCGAAGCGCGACTCGTCGATTACGCCCGCATGCGACTCAAGCGAGACAAAAGCCAAAACCACACTCTGGTCAGCATGCTCGCCGGCGAAGTCAAAGTAACGGCGCCTTATACCACGCCCTGGCGGGTGATCCTGATCTGGAAAACGCCGGGTCAACTCCTGGAGAGAAATTATTTATTACTGAATCTCAATGAACCCTGTGCGATCGAGGACACTTCCTGGATCAAACCGGGTAAAGTGATTCGCGAGGTAACGCTGACAACGGCGGGCGGCAAGGCATGCGTGGATTTCGCCGTCCAGCACGGTTTGCAGTACATCGAATACGATGCCGGCTGGTACGGTCACGAATACGATAGCAAATCCGACGCGACCACTATTGACGTCGATCCCAAGCGATCTAAAGGACCGCTGGATCTGCACGAGGTAATTCGTTACGCCCAAGAACGAGGAATCGGCGTCTGGGTCTATGTCAACCGCCGGGCCCTGGAAAAACAGTTGGATGAGATCCTGCCGCTCTATAAAACGTGGGGCATCAAAGGCATTAAGTATGGTTTTGTACAGGTGGGCTCACAGAAATGGACCGCGTGGCTGCACGATGCGATTCGCAAAGCCGCGGAGAATCAACTCATGGTTGATGTCCACGATGAGTACCGCCCCACCGGCTGGGAGCGCACCTATCCGAATTTTCTCACCGCTGAAGGGATCGGCGGCAACGAAACCATGCCCTCCGCCAAACAAAATCTGATTTATCCGTTCACGCGTTACCTCTGCGGCCCGGCCGACTACACCATCTGCTGGTACGACAAACGCGTCAAGAACACCCGCGCTCATCAACTCGCCGCCGCCGTCGTGTATTACAGTCCATTACAGTTTCTCTTCTGGTACGATCGCCCGCAGATGTATCAGGGCGAGCCGGAAGTGGAATTTTTCCAACACGTTCCCACCACCTGGGATAAAACCCGCGTACTGCACGGCGCCATCGGGGAATACATCACCGTCGCTCGCCGTAAAGGAAGCGAATGGTTTATCGGCAGTATGAACGCTGTTCAACGACGTAAATTAAAAATCCCGCTTACCTTTCTGAAGCCCGGGCAAAAATATCAGGCTCACATCTATACGGATAGCAGTCCGGAAGGAAACCACCGTACCGGCGTCAGCATCCGTCGCATCGAAGTGGATTCGACGAGTACGATCACGGCTGATGTGGCTTCCAACGGCGGCCAGGCCATTCGGCTCGTACCGATACAAAGCGAAAATGAAACCAGCAAAACAAAAAAGAAATCCTGTTATCTGTTTTCCTACTTCAAAGGCAACGGCGAAGACGGCCTGCACCTGGCCTACAGTTACGACGGATATACATGGAGATCTTTAAATAATGACAAATCATTCTTAACGCCCAAGGTCGGCGGCAAACTGATGCGCGATCCCTGTATCCTGCAGGGCCCGGATGGCACCTTCCACATGGTGTTTACGACCTCCTGGGCCGATCGGGGGATCGGTTACACTTATAGCCGCGACCTGATTCACTGGTCCCGGCAGAAATTCATCCCCGTGATGAAACACGAACCGAAAGCGAAAAACTGCTGGGCCCCGGAATTGTTTTACGACGACGCTACCAAACAATTTTTAATCTTTTGGGCCACGACCATCCCCGGTCGCTTTCCCGAAACCGACAACCAGGGTGGCGGAAAAAACAATCACCGCATGTATTACGTTACGACAAAAGACTTCGTAACGTTCAGTGAAACCAAGTTATTTTACGACCAGGGTTTCAACGTCATCGACGCCACCCTTGCCAGGAATAACAACCAATATGTGATGGTTCTCAAGGACGAAACCAACGTGCCCTTCACGCCCCAGAAGAATATCCGCCTGGCGTTCGCCGATAAAGCAACCGGCCCCTATGGCAAACCCACGGAACCGATCACCGGCGACTACTGGTGCGAAGGACCCTCCGTCATCCGGATCAACAGCGCCTGGATCATCTATTTCGATAAGTATCGCCGACACCGATACGGGGCGGTGGCTTCGACGGACCTCAAACACTGGCAAGATATCTCCGACAAAATCGAATTTCCCCAAGGCACCCGCCACGGCACCGTGTTT
>CAZNQT010000598.1:0-2998 GCA_964574885.1 uncultured Pirellulales bacterium | reverse complement strand
CCCTACTGCTACTATTTCTGCCGACCTTAAAACCCGCATTATCACCTTCGAAAACCAAAATGCCGTCGTCCTTACCAAAAACATACAGACCGGTCGGTCTGATTCAATCCTCCTTACCCAACGCGATATCCGCGAAGTCCAACTCGCCAAAGCCGCCATCGCCGCCGGCATCCACATGCTCATACAAAAATTACAAAACAAACCCATTTCCATCAATCACATCTATCTCGCCGGCGCCTTCGGTAATTATGTGCAACCCGCCGCAGCATTGCGGATTGGGCTTATTCCGCGTTTGGAATCGGCGAAAATACAGCCTATCGGCAATGCCGCCTCGGCCGGAGCCAAGGCCGTTCTCCTGAGTCGCCAGGCCCGCCGTCACGCCGAACAACTCGCTCGCGAGATCGAGTACGTCGAACTCGCCGGCCGAAGCGACTTCCAGGATCTCTACACCCAACACCTGTTCTTCCCTCCACGAATCAATCCCCCTTGTTCCGGGCGGTGCAGCCATGGATAATTTCTTTGCCTACGGGTCTCTGATGTGCGATGAAATCATGCAAGAAGTATCCGGCTGTCGTCTGCCTCACGAGCTTGCCGTCCTGACGGGTTACAGCAGGCGATCCATCCGAGGGGAGTCGTATCCGGCTATCGTACCGGTCGAACACGGGCGGGTTGAAGGCATAGTATATCGAAAAGTACCGAGTTCGGCATGGCGCCGGCTGGACCGTTTCGAAGTCGAGATGTACGCCCGCGAGCTGGTACGCATTACATTAAACGGAGGTGCGATATTGTTTGCGGGGACCTACGTGGTTCAACCGAAGTATCGGGATCGCCTGGAGCCGACTGACTGGGACTATGCCGACTTCCTGCGCAACTACAAAGCAAATTTTCAGAGAACGTATCAAGGGTACAAATCGCTGACATCGAATCGACGCGGCGACCGTAGGATTTTCGTTTCAAAAAAGTAACGCAGTCGCCTTTGGGAACAATTAACTGCTGTGCTTATAAATCCTAAATCCCAATTTCTAAATCCGTAACAAATTCATAGTTTCCAAATACAAAGGTTCAAAACGCGTACTGTGTCAGATTCGCCATCCTGCTTGCGGGGTCGGTGGCTGCCACCCGCCACAGAATCCCGTTGGTCATGGACCAATAAGAATTTGTCCATGGCACCTGGTGGGGTAACTCGGATTATCTCAATACGAGTTTGTCGTTGAGCGTATAGGTTTGATTCTTCTGCGTGTTAAACCGGACGGTTTGATTGTTATAGCGGACCTTGCAGGGATTACCGAGCAGGGATCGGATGACGGTGGATTTAAGTTTGGCGTTCTGCCATTCGATATCGAGTTCGAAGCCGCCGCGGGCCCGCAGGCCGGTCACTTTCCCGGTCGGCCAGGCGCCGGGCAGGGCGGGCAAAAGGTGCAATTCGTCACCATAGGATTGCATTAACATTTCCGCCAGGCCGGCGGCGCCTCCGAAATTACCATCAATCTGGAACGGTGGATGCGCGTCGAACATGTTGGGATAGCAGCGCTGCGAGGTTAACAGGTTGGTGAGCATTTTATAGGCATGGTCGCCGTCCTCGAAGCGGGCCCAGAAGCAGACCTTCCAGGCCATCGACCATCCCGTACCGCCGTCGCCGCGAAATTCGAGCGATTTTCGGGCCGCCTGCCAGTACTTTGGAGTTTCGCGACGATTGATCTGATTGCTGGGAAACAACCCGTACAGGTGGGAAACGTGACGGTGGTGGTTCTCAGGATTGTCCTTATCTTCGAGCCATTCCTGTAATTGGCCGTAGCGACCGATCTGATTGGGTGCGAGTTTCAGCAACCTGGACTGCACGGTGGCGCGAAAGTCCGCATCGACGTCCAGGATTTCACTAGCCTCGATATAATGGTTGAACAAATCACGAATAATCTGATGGTCCATCGTCGGCCCGGCTACGAGGCCGCCGTTTTCCGGTGAGTTGGAAGGAGTACTGATCAGCCAGCCGGTTTTGGGATCTTCGATCAGGAAATCGACGAAAAACTCTGCGGCTTCTTTGATAACCGGATAGGCACGCTCGGCCAGGAAGATTTTATCGCCGGTGTATTCGTAATGATACCAGAGGTGCTGCGTCAGCCAAGCCCCGCCGGTGACCCAGATACCGTGGTTGCTGGCGTTGATGGGCGCGGTACCGCGCCAGATGTCGGTGTTGTGATGGAGGACCCAACCCCGACAGTTGTAGTGGGCCTGCGCGGTCAGCCGTCCGGTCTCGACGCAATCATCGATCAAATCAAACAAGGGCTCGTGGCATTCGGAGAGATTGCACACCTCGGCGGGCCAGTAGTTCATCTCCGTATTGATGTTGACGGTCCATTTACTATCCCAGGGCGGCGAAAGCGATTCGTTCCACACGCCCTGCAGGTTCGCCGGCTGCGACCCGGGACGACTGCCGGCAATCAGCAGGTAGCGCCCGTACTGAAAATACAACGCCGCCAACTGCGGATCAGCTTGCCTGGTGGAATTAGCAATCCGCTGATCGGTCGGCTGTTTGGCGGCATCGGTCGTGCCCAGGTCCAGCGTAACGCGACGGAAAAGATTGCGATGGTCCTGGAGATGCGCACTCCGCAGCGTGGCGCTGCTTTTATCCTTTACCTTATTTAATACGGCCAGGCAGCGTTGCTTCGGATCGGCGCTGACGTCTTTATAATTTTTATAGCTGGTTGCCGCGGCGAGAATAAGTGTCGCACTATCCGCCTTTTCTATATTCACCGTGTCCTGGGTTTTAGTAACTTTTCCACCTTTCACATTCCACATCAAACGTGATTCGAATCGCATTACACTTTCACGCTTGGTTCCAGTGCGATCCTGATAACCGCCCACCTTGCCGCGCAGTACCAGGTGATTATCCTCGATCAATATCTGCTTATCCTTATGGGGACTATCCATACGAACGGTGAACGAGAGCTTGCCCGGTTGATCGCCGGATACATTTACCACGATCACCTGGTCCGGGTAA
>CAZNQT010000597.1:0-3006 GCA_964574885.1 uncultured Pirellulales bacterium | reverse complement strand
CATTCGCCTGATCGACTGCCAGTTGTGCCTTGGTGTCATCCAAAGTTACCAGCAAATGGTCTTTCGCCACCTTTTGACCGGTCTGGACGTGAATTGTTTCAATCCGCTCGCTGACCTGGGAAACAATCGCCACCGACTGATATGCCGCGACCGCGCCGCTGACTGAAACCTTTTTCTCTAAATCTTTTGCTGCCACTGTAAAGACCCGTACCGGCACTCCTTCTTTCAGGTGATACTTCTCCATATCGACAACTACGGGCTGATTCATCCGCTTATAAATCTGATACGCCGCTGCCGTACCCAGCCCCAGCACCAAAATCACGATGACTAGAATTCCCTTCTTCATGGATTCATCCTCTCAAGTTTTTTAACCTCCTGGCGGGCGTTCTGCTTCGCCGTCATAAAACTATCCTCTCCCAGTTCCCCCGTGGCATAATCCAGACTCAGATCCGCTAACCGATAATTCCGGACGGCCTGCACATAATTCGAGCGCGCCACGGCCAGGGACGTCTGAGCAATGATCACATCCAGAGACGTACCGACGCCTTCGCGAAAATTTACCTGGGAGAGTCGTAATGCTTCTTCCGCGTTCGAGACGCTGCCTTCCTGCGATAGGACGAATTTCTCGCTGCTGGCAAGATTCAACAGCGACTGTTTGACTTCCAGTTGTACCTGTTCCTCCAACTGCTTCAAAGCAATCATCTGTCGATGCCATTGAGCCTTGGCCTGAACCACTTTTCCATCCGTTCGGAATCCGTCGAAAAACGGCCACTCCACTACGATCCCGCCGCTCATCGTTCGCTCCCATACTTTCCCCCCAAGATCTCCAAATGGAGATTTCCCACCATCAGTACTGTCACTACTATCGTCTGTCGTCCCTGATCCCTGGGTGAAGAAATCAAAGTTCGCGGAATAACCCGGGTAATTCCTCATATACGATCCCTGCAGATACACCTTGGGGAGGTTCGTAGCCCGTTCCGCCTTGATGTTGTCCTTGGCCAACCGAATCATGGCCTCCCCGATCAATAGTTCCGGCCGCTGCTTCATCGCCACAAACAAGCTCTCCGACGACTCCTTCTCGATCTTCTCGTACTTCAGTGCATCCACTAAGTGTACTTCACTGAGTTGCGATATCCCCATCTCCTTCAATAACTTTGTCAAAGACAGATCGTAGGCATTACGAGTCTGGATTAACTCCGCCTCCACGTTGGTCAACCGCACCTCGCTGCGCAACACGTCGAATCGCGTTGCCGTACCGAATTTTTTAAGCGTCTGAGTATCCTGCAACAGCTTCTCGGCGTCGCGTTTCGACTGCTCCGCTACGTGCACCAGTTCGTTAGCCAACAAGGCATTCAGGTAAAGACTCCTGATATTCAATTCGACGGCATGAATCGTCGCTCGTAGTTCCTGCTGCGTCATATAGGCAAACACAGCGGCGGCATCGATTGCGGCGCCCGTCACGCCGCCCTGATATAAGGGCTGCCGTGCCAAGACCTGCAATTCGTAGGTCTCTTTCTGATTGAAAAGCCCGCTGTTATCGTTTCGCAGCGCCGATCCGGTAAAGGTGGCCTGGGGCAGCGCCGTGGCCACCGCATCGGTCATCTGCCCCTTCGCCTCCAGCAATTTCACCTTTGCCGTCTGCACATCCTTATTGTTTTGCAGCGCCAGTTCGATACAGTCCGCCACCGTCAATCCACCGGTAACGATCTTCATGTCTGTCGCCGTATTGTTCGGCTCCGATTGCACCAAACGCTGATAGGCCGCTTCCCGCTTTACCTGAAAATCCCGCTCGATCCGTTTCTGGCTTGGACAGCCCACCAGAAACAATCCCGCTAAAAGCAACAGCAAAACAATGCCTAGAGGTACGTTTCTTATTTGCATGATTTTGATCTCACTCCACCCAAAAACAGTTCAAACATTATACCGGGCTTCTCCGAGTACGCAAACGATTCCGGATAGGCCATCCAGTCAAACATGAATCCGTCTGCCATACCTTCCAGGGCCGAGACCATATCGGCCGGGGCGATATCGTTCCGAAATTTTCCCTGTTCGATCCCCTGCTGAAAATTTGCCTCCAGGCGACCGCGAAACTGCTCGTACAAACCTTCCACTTTCGCCTTCCACAATTTCGTATTGGCAAACCGATCCCCCAGCCTCTCCCGCGTGTATAACTTCACAAACGCTTCATACTTATAACAGAGGTCGATCCGTAGCTGCATATATTTCCGTAAAAAATCAATGGGATCCGTTGCCTGATCCAAAACCGCCATCGCTTCGTCACTCAATTGTATAAAGTGATAATCGATCATGGACTGATACAATTCGTCTTTACTCTTGAAAAAGTTGTACAGCGTCCCTACGGAAAATTCCGCCTCAGCGGCGATATCCTCCACGGTCGTTCGGTGAAAGCCCTTCTCGGCAAATACGGTGACGGCCGCCTCGATGATCTCCTCCCGATGTCGCTGTCGTTCCCGCTCTCTACGCCCTAATCCTTCCGCCATCCATGTACTCCCAGATTCCCCTACCACATCCAGATGTTCCAGATCAAATCTTAAGTTCACAATATGATTATAAATTCATTATTTGAATATAAGTTCACATTATGTAAATACAATTCAAATTGTCAATAAAAAATAGAATATTTTCGACAGGCATCCGAGCGACCTGCAACCAAATATGTATAAATTCTTGTGTATTAAATACTTATGGAATAATTTGTGTTGGCGATTTAAAATTATATTTCGTTTTATCTCAGGTTTTCGCCTTTCTGGATTTCTACAACTTCGTTGTCAATTCTTAAAATAGTTTCAATTGTAAAACACGGGTCAGTTTTATCCGAAATACCAGGATCGCCTGGTCTATGGTACGGACATGGGTTACGCGAAGGACATGTACCGATTAACGTTTCGGATCCTGGAGACTTCGGATGTGCATTTTTATGTCCACGGTCCGTTCAGTTATTATTGGGCTTTACACGGTCTGACGCTGCCGGAAAAAGTGCTCAAG
>CAZNQT010000596.1:0-3006 GCA_964574885.1 uncultured Pirellulales bacterium | reverse complement strand
CCCCCCATGCTTCCACCGTTCGTTTCAACTTGAAAGCCGACCCCCTCACGCTCTGCGAGACCTGTCACGATAAACCGATCACCCGCAAAGACGGCGTGGTCATTGCCGACTTCCAAAAGGAAATCAAAGGGAAAAAATTCCTCCATGGACCCGTCCGGCAGAAAGAATGCAGTTCCTGCCATATTGCCCACGGCAGCGAGTTCTACCGACTCCTGATCAAGGAATATCCCCCGCAATTCTACGCTCCTTTCGATATAAAAAACTACGCCTTGTGCTTCAGTTGTCATCAGGCCTCCCTCGTACTTACCAAACAAACCGCGGATCTCACCGATTTCCGCAACGGAACGCTCAACCTGCATTATCTGCATGTCAACAAACCCGAACGCGGTCGCACCTGTCGCTCCTGTCATGCCACCCACGCCAGCAATCATCCCAAACATATCCGTACCGCCGTCCCCTACGGCAAATGGGAAATCCCCATCCGCTTCACCAAGACCGACACCGGCGGCGGTTGCTCGCCGGGCTGTCATAAAACCAGAAAATACGATCGACAAAATCCCGTGATCTATCCCGTACTCGTTCCCGTTCCTCCTACTATCGATCCTAATTCTCCCGGCACATAGGAAGGTAACTGTTATGACCAGAAATATATTCTTACGATCTTGTAAGTTCATGCTGGTTCTCATCGTCATGATCCCTCTGCTGACTGCCGAAGCCGACTTACGCAATGTGAAAATCGGCGCTCCCATGCCTCCTTTCTCGCTCCAGGACCTGGAGGGGAAATCCGTCTCGTGGCCGTCGGGGAAAAAGCAGACGCTCGTTCTTGTCTTTTTACCTTCGGATTCCCAACAGATAGTGCGCGTTCTGACCGACTTGGAAACGATTACCCGCCGGTTTCATAACGAAGCAGAAAACTTCGTGGTCCTGGCTGTTGCCGCCTTCCCCCAAAAAAAAGACGATCTTCTGGCACTGCGTAAGCAAAGTAAGGCTCATTTCCCGATATTACTTGATACCCAGTTCAAACTATGGGGGCAATTGGGCGTGATTGCTGCCCCAACGGTGATTGTCGTGGCTCAAGACGGTACGATTCAATGGACCAAAGCAGGTTATGGCTATGATTTTATCCCCTTGATTCGTTCTCATTTGGCCGCCGCGATTGGAATCGTCGATCCCTATAAGACGGATCAAACCGCGGCGGTGAATTCGCTTGACAATGCAACCCCCCAGGCGCGCGCCCTCAGACACCTGCAAATAGCACGGATCTTCGCCCGGAAACACGAGTGGGAACAGGCCGTCGACGAAGCCCGCAAAGCCGCCCAGTTAACGCCGGATTCCATCGAAGTCCTCAGTGAACTGGGGCAGTTACTCTGCCGGGTGGGGAAAAATCAGGACGCCATCGAAATGGCCCAAAAAATCCATTCCGAGAATAGACAAGAGCAGGCTCTCGCCCTTTTGATCCAGGGTTGGGCCCTGCGACAACTGGCCGAATATACCAAAGCCGAACTTATGCTCCGCGAAGCAATACGTAAAGACCCCCTGTCCGCCCGAGCCTTCTTCGAACTGGGCAAAATCTATCAAGTCCGAAATCAAACCGAAAAAGCCATGCGCGCCTATCATCAAGCCTTGGCGATCACCTTTGATGAAACACCCGCGGCTGATCTAAAAAAAGACAGCCTCTGATAATTCGCACTTCGATAGAGGCCGCCCCAAGTGGTCGCCTTGAATACTATATTTTACCATATCTGCTGGTGCCTTAATGCGTTATATCCTAAAAATTTGTATGGAAAACATTGGATTAACTACCAACTTTTTCTGAGTTGAACAAAAAATTCAATACCCAATATTCTCATTTTTAGGATTCCGTCGGAAAGTATCTTTGTCATATCTGAGAACCTAAAAGCTAATTAAATCGTCAATGATGTTATCTTAATTATGTTCTTTTTCGCCTAAATCATTGTTATTGCTGGGGATAAACACGACACTTTCTATATGAATTACTCCTCCTGACCTATGGTCTGGTATTTGCACATCCCACGAAAGGAGAAATTATAGACATGAGCTTTGGGAGGAATCGGGTACTCTGACTATGGCATATTCGGTGTTGCTAACGGGTGGCAGTCACCGAGCAACGCGAGGTGGATGGTGATATTCCATGGCAAATTCGGTGTTGCTGGTTGACGATGAACAAACCTTCCGCGAAACGGTGGCGACCTTTCTCCGGGAGGAGGGAATTTCCGTAACCGCAGTAGCCAACGGCGCCGAGGCCCTTCAAGCGATAACCAAACATCCCTATCCGATAGCCGTTATCGATCTTCTTATGCCCGGCATGGATGGTATTTCCCTGCTCCGCGAGATCCGAAAAATCAGTCCCGACACCCAAACCATTATGATTTCTGCCGGCGGTACGGATCAAGTAGCGGCTCAGGCCGGCCGGTTGGGAGCCTGTGACTTTCTCACAAAGCCCATACAGTTTGAGCAGCTACTCTCCACGATCAGGCAGCATGTAGCGGCGAGTTCGGGCCACGAAAATCGTCGGGATTTCAATACCGATAATCTCCGCGAAGCGACCAGAGAATTCGAACGCAAATACATTACCAACGTCCTGGAACGTTGTCACTACGACAAAGTGGTAACCGCCAGGTTACTCGGCGTCGGTCTCTCCAGCCTCTATCGCAAGATTCTCGATTTGGACATCGATGTCGAGAATAAACCCCTGGATAAGACTTCAAACGTTTCCGATTCGACATCGTAAGATCACGTTCGCATGGCCCAGTACGTCTGGTTTCGGGTGAAATATTCGTAGTTCATTGTTTTCCTAAAAACAAGAATCTTCCCGCCGCTATTTTCTAAAAAATAAGAAATCGGTCCTACTCTGGATTCCTCCCAAACCTCGCGGTAACTTTTTTTGGGTTTTATAAGTACTTCTCATATATCATTTTATATCGCATGTCGGCAGTTTCCCTGATATACTTGGTATTTTGGCAGGTTTCTTGCGACGGGTAAACC
>CAZNQT010000595.1:0-3016 GCA_964574885.1 uncultured Pirellulales bacterium | reverse complement strand
TGGTTATGCTGGGGGGAACCACGGTGCGTAATATGCCGCGAGTCAGCATCAAGGCGTCCGCGAAAGGCATAATGGGAACGATACTCAAATCAATTCGTTCCAGGCCGGTCGTAGGCCCCTGGAAGTAGCCGTGGTCGATCGCCAACATCAGCGTTCGGCCGGATTCCGGATTAAAGATCCGGGATAAGCGATTCTTCATACCCCAGTCCAGCGATCCGGCGCCTTTGAGGAAGAAACCGGGGGTTTCCTGGGGAACGTCTGTATAATAATTCTTCTCCTTTTTGCTGCTGTCAATTTCCGGCATAATCTCTTCCTTTCATAACTGGTTATTAGGAACTATCGCACCATCACCTGTCCACTGTCCGGCACGAGGACTTGTCCGGTAACAGTGCGGGCCTGGTCCGAACAGAGAAACACCACGGCGTTGGCAATATCCTGCCCTTTAATCTCTCGTTTCAGAATGGTCTTATTGACATAATAGGGAATTACCTCTTCCGGCTTGATCCCGTACTTCTTCGCACAGGTACGGATGTATTGCCGATTCCAGATCTTCGATCCTTCAAACACATTGCCCGGACAAACGCTGTTCACTCGAATACCGAATTGGCCCAATTCCATCGCCCAACCGCGGGCCATGTGAATCTCGCCCGCCTTCGTCGCATTGTAAGGCGTGTTATCCTTACTGGCTTCCAGACCGGATTTGGAACTGAGATTAATAATGTTTCCTCCCATGCCTTGCTGAATCATAATCCGCGCCGCCTGTTGCGCCATCAGGAAATACCCCGTCAGATTGATCTCCAGCGCCAACCGCCATTGCTTCACGGGTAAATCCACCAGTGGCTGCGCCGGGGCGATCCCCGCCGCGTTCACCAGCACATCCAAACCGCCCCACCGCCCCAACAGTTCCTGATAAGCCCCGGCTACGGCGGATTCACTCGTCACGTCACAGGACAAGATCATCGTGGGAACTGCCGAATTTTCCTTCGCTATCATGGCGACCGTCTCTTCGGCAGCATCAGTATCGATATCCGCCACCGTAACCATGGCGCCCGCTTGGGCCAGTCCGATTGCGATACTCCGACCCAATCCGCTGCCCGCGCCCGTTACCACCGCGATGCGATCCTGCAGGGCGCCGACGCTCGATCCGCTCACCAGCGTCTTGCGAAAGCTTTCCGACTCCCAGTTGTTGATAAAATCCTGTTCCCGCTTCGTCAGGGTCTTCACGCCCCCGAACAGTAACGCGTTCATCCGGATCATCAGCGACTCGTTCGTAATCTCCTCCACCACGGGCGCCGTCTGTTCCTGAGCGGCGACAAACAGTCCCAGGCCCTTCACCACAAACGCCGCCGAAGGTTTTTGCCCTTTCTCTACCAGAACTTTTAATCTGCGGGTAATGGTTTCGGCCTCGGCCCGTTCCAGCCAAAGCGCCGATCCGTTCGCATAGACCAACTCATCCGGATTCAAAGCCGGCGTCCTCAGTAACCGGGCCGCATCCTTGCGACCCAGAAACGCCGCCACGGCTTGGGTGGGAGTATAATATTTCACCGGCAGATAACGCCCCGTGCTCTCGAACACGGACCGGCGGATCGCGAACTGGGCCGCCGTAATATCCTTCGCCGCGGGTGGTTTTAATTTCCTTACTTTGAGAGATGGTAACTTACTTTTGCATCGTTTGAGAACCTTATTGACAATTCGCAGCGCCGCATTCGCCGAACCGGCGGTCACAAAAAGACCATGCTTTTCCAGGAGCAATATGGACGGCTTGCGACCATATTGTTTTTCATATTGCCCCGTGAGTGTGGCAATCCGTCGGGCCAGTTGAAAGCCCGGATCCGTATAAGGCACCCATAACGGTGGGTACGTCTCGCCTCGAAACAATTGGTCCAGTTGCGCTTTGCCGTCTCGCGCATTCACAAACGAGGAGATAACCATCGGATGTAAGTGAATTACGTATTTGTCCAGCAGGGCATGCAGATGGGACTCCACGGAGGGCCTGGCGCCGCTGGTGATCGTATCCTCGCACGCCTCCAACAGTCGGCGCACCACCTCGTTCTCTCGCTTCGTATCGTCCAGTTTCGCTAATTCTTCATCCTGCATCACGCGCAAAACCTTATCGATCCGCTGCCGTCGCCAGCCCACGCGCTCGTTCATATCCTTCAACGCCGTACCGCTGGCCTTAATGTACATATACTTTCCGTCGTCCGTCTTGGCCGACGTATTCCCTCCGCCGCCCTGGACCAGCGCACTGTCTTGACCCATTACATTCGAAATCCTGACCAAATCCGCCAATGCCTGATTTCGACGCTTACTCTTCTTCGCCATCAATCAACCTCTGCTACCATTCCCAATGTGCCACGGTCATCATGACCGTGTTATCACTCCAAATGTGCCACGGCCATCTCGGCCGTGTTATGACTCCATGTAACAACTACGAAAAACAAGCCCACGCGAGCGTGGGCATCCAACCCATTCATATATAATCCAGCATGTCAATCTGACCACAGCGAAGAATCTTTTTTCGCTCACCGCTAACCACTTTTTGTGGCTATGTCTTATTCAAGCACCAAGTCCGGATTCTTCGGCCCAAAGTGCTTCAGCATCACGATCGGATCCGACTTCGATGGATTCGTGATCTTCACGCCCTCTTGCGCCGCCGCTTCCGACACGAAATATTCATCATACGTAAGCTGCCCGTACCGGATCATCGTCGGCGTCTCAATATCCCAGACGCCCATCGTCCCGTGTCCCTGCATCATAATCATGCCGTACGCCCCGCCGTCCTTGATCGTCACCGACGCACCCGGCAGCACCGTCAGTTCCTTGGCGCTGTAGGCATCCGATTTATAGCAGATCCATTTATCGAGATACCCGTCCGCCTTCATTTCTTCCAACGGTTTGACCGGCTTCGGCCGCATGAAATGCTCCTCCGCGAAATTCGGATCTACGTTCAAGTCCCAGTCGATTACGGCCAGCAGATGATCCACGTCGTCCAGCTTGTCTTTCGGCGTGTCTTTCC
>CAZNQT010000594.1:0-3021 GCA_964574885.1 uncultured Pirellulales bacterium | reverse complement strand
CCCAGGACCTGATCCTCGGTAACCGCCTGGGCCGGCAACTCTTCATAGAGCTCTCGACGAATGGCAAACATACCGCCGTTGATCGTCGGCACCGCACCCAAGGCACTCTCCATTTCTTTAAGTCGGTTTTCATAGCGCCAATACAAACCTTCCGTCTGACAGGCGTTGGCATCGTGGGTCGGCACGGACAGTTCCAGTTTCCCGATCACGGCGCCCACGTTGGGATGCGGAAACTTTTTTACCAGTTCGAGTATCGCATCCTGCTGATACATAGTGTTCGCATCGGAAAACACCACAATATCGCTGGAAACCAGCTTCATCAGGCGGTTGAGCATCTGTACCTTGCCGCAACGGGCGCCACTGGCAACCACCTGAAAACGATCTTCTTCAATACCATGTAATATCTGAACCGTACCATCCGTCGAACCATCCGAACCGAACAGGAAGGTTAGTTTTTCCGGAGGATAATCCAGGGATCGGCAATTAGTGATTTTGTCCGGTAGAATTTCCTTTTCGTTGTAGGCACTGACGACCATCGTAACGGTCGGGAGATTCACCTCCGGATTTTTCCCCGGCGGCATATCCTCCGGTAGTTGTGGGGATTGATTAGCAGTATGCAGGTTTTTGGCCGGGACCAAACGGGTCAAGAGGTATAACAGCAGTGGATACAGGAAGTAGGTATAAACCGTAGCCCCAAAACACAACCAAAAAATAATTGTCAGGATCGTATCATTCACAATCAGTACTCTTGCGGCAATAGACTTCCAGATTCCCCAGGTTTTTACCGCTGACGGTTTCCATGGCGCGCATGGCTGCATAGCCGGCCTTTTTCACGCGATTCAAAATGGCGTTGTTCGTATTGGCCTCGGCGCCGGTGGTTCGAATCCGTAAGACGTCCAACCCGGCATGGCGGGCCATTTGGGTAAAGGTAGGGCCGTTAAAGAAATATAAATGAATCGTCGCTCCAAACGTAGGTCGATTCGTCGAGGCGAACACGATTCCCTTGATTTTCTGCCAGGTGGAAGAAGGGAATCGCAACGCCATGATCCCTCCGGGTTTGAGCCACCGGCAACAATGTTGTAAGACGCTTTTCGGATCGCTTACGTGCTCGATCACATCCCACAGCGTGATGACGTCAAGGCTTTGCGGTTCCAGTTCGACGTCTAACACTTCCCTCTGCATCAGGGGGAGTTGAAACACTTGTTGGGCATAGCGGGCCGGGACTTGAGCCGGTTCGATCCCCAAAACGGAAAAACCCTGCTCACGGGCGTCGTTAAGAAAGTGACCGTGGCCGCAGCCGATATCCAGTAACATTCCTGCTCCGGATGTCCCCAGGTGTTTCTGCCAGTGAAAAATTTCCTGCAGGGCTCGTCCTAATATAGGCCGTTTCGCTTGTGCGTGGGATTCGATTACACTGGCATCTTCACTGCTCGCGTATAGATAGGCGGCGTTATGATCGGCCAGCCTCGGATTGGTATAAACCAATCCGCAATGACGGCAGCGAACGATGGTGAAATCCAGAAGCTGATCGAAATACGGCAATCGCTCGCGATGATACGTCTCCAAATCGTCCTGTCCGCACAGATTGCAATTCACTCGTTCCCAACGAACATGACCTGGGACTGTGCTTGTCGTCGATTTGTCACATGGCAATACATTCATGATGCATTCACTAAAAACCGAGCGAATCGGCGAAACGCCTTCAGGTTGCGCCGTGCTTCCTGGAAACTTTTCAACGACTGGGCGATTTTCCGTACGAAATACCCTTTACGCAGGTAGAACTGTCGTCTGACATAAGCGCAGAAACGCAATACCTCTTCACTGCTCAAACCCGGAAGGTCCACGATGCTGTTATGATACCCCTCTGCGGTTAGCCATTCGTTATAATTTTTCGTGCGCAGATATCCGTTCTGCTTTGCCCATTCGTACATTTGGGTGCCCGGATACACCATCATGGGAAAAAACTGAACTGTGTCGGGATTCAGCTTCTGTGCGAATTGCAGCGTGTTCTGCATCGTCCGGCGCGTTTCCCGGGGATTACCGACCACAAAACAGCCGTGCACTAACAGGTTCGCCCGGCGTGCATCGTCCATAAACTGAAAGGCCTGATCCGCCTGGGTTCCTTTTTGGATCCGATCTAATATTTCCTGACTGGCGCTTTCAAATCCCGCAATCAGCAGGCGACACCCCGCCTCCTTTAACAGACGCATATCTTCATATTCCAGATCCACTCGCGTATCGCACCAGAAATTTAGTCGATTCCGCTGTTGGATAAGTAGTTCGCAAATTTCACGCAGTCGCTTTTTGTCTCCGGTAAACAAATCATCCTCAATCCCCACCTCTCGAATCCAGGGCATCTCTCGGGCGATATAGGCAAATTCCGCTGCGACGTTTTCGCTGCTGCGCCGCCGGTATTTCCCTCGATGCATCACCTGCGGATAGAGGCACCATTGGCAGCGATGCGGACAACCGCGGCTGGTTACCAGCATCACCATCGGATACTGCGCCGCGGCGAAAAAATAATCCTTCACTTCCAGATAATCAAGATACACCTGACTGACAAAGGGGAAACGATCCAGGTCTCCGATTAACTCACGGTCGGCAGTATGCAGGATTTCCTCTTGCTGGCGGAAACTAAGTCCCGCTACGGAATGCCAGTCTCGGTTTTCTGCGACGGCCTGCGCCAGCGCAATCGCGGTCACATCAAATTCCCCGCGCGCGACGGCGTCAATCTGCGGATTTAGATTCAAGATTTCATCCGGCTCGGCCGTGGCGTGCGTACCGACCATGACTACCTTGGTGTGCGGAAATACCGACTTGATCGCGTCGGCAGTAGCGACGTCTTCATAAATACTTGGCGTCGAGGTGTCACAGAATACGAGATCCGGCGGCGATACTCGGAAATGGTTTACTAATTTTTCCCGATCCCATCGACGGGCGACGGCATCCAATAACGAAATCTCAAAATCGGTTTCCTGCCGGGCAAATCCTGCTGCATAGGCCAGCCAGATCGGATAATAC
>CAZNQT010000593.1:0-3023 GCA_964574885.1 uncultured Pirellulales bacterium | reverse complement strand
CGCCAGTTCTTCCGCATCCGCGTGCATTAAGGCCGGTCCGGCCGCAATGGGTATTATCGCTACCCGGTTATGTTGGGGCAGAGGCTGCATCGAAAGTGCCGCGGCATAATCGAAAAGGGAATCAAAGCTGTCCGCTCGAATTACCCCGCAGCGTTTGAATGCTGCCGCGTAGGCAATTTCATCGCCGGCGGGATTGCCGGTGTGAGCCGAGGCGGCTCGAATACCCGCCTGCGTGATCCCGGCGCGAAAGATGATCACCGGTTTCGTCGATACCGCCGATTCCGCCGCCTTGATAAACGCTTCTCCCGAGGTGGTACTTTCCAGATATCCTACGATCACTTTAGTCTGCTCATCCTGGGCAAACGACAATAATAAATCGGTCTCATTGATGTCCGCCTTATTGCCGATACAAACCACCTTGGCCAGACCCAGATCACGACTCTGCGCCCAATCCAGCATCGCCGTACATACCGCTCCCGATTGGGACAAGACCGATATGCCCCCTGACTGGGGCATCTGTTTGGAAAACGTGGCGTTCATCTTATGTTCCGTATTGATCACCCCAATACAGTTCGGACCTAAAAGACGAACGTCCGCCTTCGAGCAGAGTTCTTGGATGTCCCACTCCCTGCGGGCGCCTTCGGGGCCGATCTCGCGAAAACCGGCGGTGATTACTGTTATCGTCTGGGCGCCGGCGGCGATCGAGCTTTTCACAGCATCCATAACCTGTTCAGCCGGAACCGCGATGACACTTAAATCAACCGATCCGGAATACGATTTCAGATCCGGATAACACCTGACGCCCAGGATTTCGTTCGCCTGCGGATTAACCGGAATAATTGCACCGGCAAAGCCCCCCTGTAAAAGGTTGGCCAGAATCTCATGACCCACCTTATCGGGAAAACGCGACGCGCCGATGACTGCTACGCTCTTGGGATATAACAGAGTCTCTAACATTCATATCTCCACTAAAAATCATTCCTCCTTAGTGTACGCTTTTTTCAAACTGAATGGGAGAAAAAATTCCCCCCAAAGGATCTTTATTTCACGTTCTGTGATAAGGTACGGATATGGAATTAATATCATTAACTAAGTGGAAACGCATAATGTTTCATTGCATTAATAATCTGGGCGGCAGCCACCGAATCTGCCGGGTGGATGGCGAATAAGACACAGTACCTGTTTTGAACCTTTGAATTTAGAAAATTTGAATTTGTTTTGGATTTAGTGATTAGAATTTAGAATTTTACTTTCAATATGGATGGCGCCGCCAAGCGAGTCCGCTTTATTCGTCATTCGTCATTTCGCTTAGCCCCTTTGCACTATGCGTTCTATGATTTGCTTGAACTGTTCGGTGGCCGTACGTACTTCTTTTACAAAATCATTATCCTCTACGGCGCCGACGGTGGCGTTCATCTCCGCGGCGTTGCGGAACGTCGCCTTCCGGAAGGAATTTTCAAAATCTTTTTTGCGCGAGGCATAGACCTCGTCGCGAATATATTCCTGAATCCGCACGGCTTCGTGGAGGGCATCGAGCCACTGCTGCCGGGTTAAGTTGACGCCATGATGCAATTCGCACAAAGTGGCAAACGCGTGCTTTTGCTTCTCCAGGGGATAGACGTTCCAGAGTTCATCATAGCGACGATGGATATCTTCCCATGACGACAAGCGACCCGCCTCCACCTCCGCGCGCAGTTGATCGACGTCCTGCTCTAACATAAGTTGACCGCCCACGTTCACCCATTCGCGCTGACGAGTCCCCTGTAGAGCTTCCTGCATCGTGGCGAAGTCCGCTTCCGGATGCTCCTGGAGATAATCAATACAATTTTTTACTGCGTAATACAGAAGCATATCGTAATAGGCCTGATATCCCTGCTGGACTTTCAGAATGTGAACCTTGCGGGAAGATTTTTCCATATGCTCGCCGAGAATCTCCAACTCCCCCAGTTCCTCCGGCGTATCCGTGAGCAAAGCAGAACCGCTCTGGGCCAACTCCTCTTCGCCCGAACTATCCGGCGTCTGGTCAGCTCGCCGCTGCTCGGCCTTACCAACCCAGACCTCCAGCAGGCGGCGGCCGCGAATGATTTCTTCCACCGTATCCGGCGCCAACGCCTCGAATTCTATGTTCTGCACCTTATGGATGCGTCGATCCCGATGCTGATATTTCCACGCATTCCGCGCCAGGGCGTACATATTGTAGAGCCACCAGTACGCCGGCATCACTTCCAGTTCGTCGCGGGCTACATTGTTATTCACCAGACTAAACGGCAGGGGGATATCCAGTTCGGCGGGATAATCGCCTTTGGCCAACAAAACAAAAGAGGCAAAGCGGCAGGGATGTTTCACGCTGGTGCATAGTCCCGGCCAGAAACCGCGACCCGCCTGAATCTCATTATCGTTCGCGCGACTGTTGTGATTCGAACCGATCGTCGCGCCCGCCGCCATGTTGCTCTGACCCAGCACCACCGAGGCGATCAGGAAGGAATTGTTATGATGCTGCTCGTGCGCCGGGAAAATCAGATTGTTCAACACCTCGCAACAGGAAATCGTGGAATTATCGCCGAGGAAAGAATTGACTAGTCGAGCCCCGTATTTCAGACTCGAGTTGTTCCCCAGGACAAACCGGATCGCCTTACACCCATAGAAAATATGACAGCCGTAACCAATAATACCATTGACCATCTCCACGCCTTCGCCGATCTGACTGGATTCTGGCGGGGAGGAATGAATCGTCAGGTTTTTCAGTTTGTTGGCGCCCTTGATGTAGCAGTGCTCCCCGACTTTTACGTCTTTAAGGATACGGGAGTTTTTTATTACGCATTGGTCGCCGACGGTGCCATAATAGCCCCGGCGCGAATCGACGCGCTGTTGGGTCATGTGTTTGAATTTGTCCAGCAGGACGGTGTCGTCCCGGTATTTGGCCCAAAGATAGGCGTCGGCCGGGATAATCCCGTCAAACGGCAGAATTTTCCGGCAGCCGGTTTCGTTCATAACGTCCAGCCACAGACGAACCTCTTCCGGTT
>CAZNQT010000592.1:0-3046 GCA_964574885.1 uncultured Pirellulales bacterium | reverse complement strand
GCTTGGGGCTGGTGGATTAGATAAACTGCCTGTAAGGGCGACCCCGCGTGCTCGCCTGAATTAAGCCCCCGGTGGCAACCGGGGGACATTATCGACCCGCAAGATCAATATGATAATAACTTATTGCCATTTGTGACTGTTCCTCGTTCATTGTTTTAGTTGTTTTTCAAATACATTTTTAGTTCTTCAATCCAATTTGAATGTGACAAGTCACAAACGAAAAGTGCGTAATCTGCATCGGCAGAATCAGGCAATAAAAACCATCTCAATAACTCGATTGATTCAAGTGCTTTCATTATTATCCGACGGTTATCTTTCATTATCTCTGAATCAAATATTTTCCGAAGGCGATCTTCATTGACGGAGCAGTCAATAATAATAAAATCACCAAAGTCGATGGTATCCGCGAGCCCGAGCAATTCTTTTTGGTTATAAATATTTAACCAAGCATTATATGGCTGGTCAATATGAATACTAACTAATGACATATCCTCCCCTTTCTCGTTAAAAATTGGAGGAGCTGGCCAAGGGCAAGGCTTACAGTTTGTCACAGAGATTATCCCCTTTATAATCTTAGAAGAACATTTATTTATTGAATAAGGAAATTCTAGTATCTTTTTACTTATGGAAATATCTCCCACAAATAAATCGTTAAAATTATTTAACATTTCGTCATTCATTTGTTAGTTTCAATCAATATAAATATATTTGTATAGGAACTAAGGATAGTCATTTTCTTAATTTTTATTACTGCATACGCGTATTATACTTCTTCAGATACTCCCGGTGAACTTCATCATCGGGATACCTTTCCCCGGCGCTGTACGGATAGCCGCTCATGCCGTGGAAGGGCAGCGGCCCGACCGTATCGGGATGGGCCGTGTAAAGATCCATATCCTTACAGTAACTATCGGTTTTTAAGATGAAGCTTCGCGTATAACCTGCCGGCGCCGGTCCGAACGCGTCGGCGGCAAAACGAAGCGTTAATTCTTCGCCGCGCCCCATGATCACAAACCGGTCGTCCGCCTCCTGCAGTAGTTCCGTCACCTCCCCGAAACGGGTATAGCCGCCTCTCATAATCTTCCATCCCGCCGCCCGGTCGATGTTACCGTAATCGTACAGGTTCGGATACGTTCCGTCCGGCGTGTATTCCCGCGGATACCCCAGGTAATGCAAATCCGCCGACCTAAGCGATGTCTCCTGACAGGCGAACTGGGAGCTATCCAGAATCGGCGCCAGGAAGATTCGATCCCAGTATAACTCCATGTTGGAGCGAATGCGAATAAGGCGATCCGAAGGCAGCAGCTTACCGGTCGCCTCCAGCGTCATCATGTGATTGATGCCCGCCGGATACCCCACCTCGCCGAACAATTCCTGCCATTGTCCCTCGCGCAAGACCTCGATCGTCGGCGCCGACATCGCCATCCCCGCCTGCTGAGCGGCATAGTTGGTGCTGGAATAACCATACTCCACCCAACCTTGCAGAAACAGTACGATACGCTGATCGGGCGCCAACTTCTGTAACCGGTTGCCGAAATCCAACTCGACAAAATGCTCCTCCGCAAAACCCATAAAACGTTGATCTAACTGCGTCGTGCCCGCGTATTCTCGGTCTATCTTCAATAAACGTTCCGTCACCTCTTCCCCTCGGTGATCGACCGCCCGCACCGGATCGATCGCCTCTTCGTATCCGAACAATTCGAACGCCGGCGGCGCCGCGTTTACCGCCATCATCTCATTAGGATACACCTTCGTACCCTCTGGATGATCCACCGCTATCAATTTTGCTTCATCGAAATACACCACTTCCTCCAGCGGCTCCAGAACCTTCAACACATACTCTCCCTCTTGCGCTTGTAAGTTGGGCGCCGGTACATATTCCGTCGGATCCGGCGGTGCATACTCTCCGGGCCCCACCAGGTAGCCTAATCCGCCCATTCCCCCGAAATCCGAAATGAACGCATAGTGACTACCGTCCCAGGCGAACAGATGGGGACAGGATGATGTCTTTCGCTGTATTTCGGGAATTGTGATAACCTGGTTCGCCGCCAGTTCGAGCTCCGCCTGCAATACCGCGTCAGGCCACAGCATCCGCAGCCAGTCCACCTTGGAATAAGGACCTAATCCGGCATGAATCCGGTATGGCGCCAGCGATGTCGGGCCGCAAGGGACGCCGACCACGTATTGCTGAAAGATCGTGCCCGTCTTCACTTCCACCCGGGTGCCGATCGCGCTATTATTGGATCGTGACTTCATATCCTGTGTCCGCTTACCCGCTAGATCGATCTCGATAGCGTTTCCCCCGGACGTGATATTTTCGAGCAGGTAAGGTTTCTCGTCCATCGGCGCCAGCAGGATATCGCAGCGGTAATCGCCGTTGAAATCCGCTGCCACAACCGACGCCGGTCCGTTAAAAGTGATCGCCTCCAATAAATTACCGGGATCCAGTTCGGAGTTATTAATGAATCGCTTTTCCGGCCAGGCGTTTAATAATAATGTCGGACCGTGGATGCCGTTGCTTCGCCGGGCGTCGGCGATGAGAATATCCAAATCGCCGTCGTTGTCCATATCCACGAATTGCCCCCCCGTACCGCCCAACCGTCCGTGTTGATTCGTGAACGACGTATTCTCCTTAAAGCGAAACTCACCTTGGTTCTCGAATAAACGTATTCCGGTCTGACTAAAAATCAGCAAATCTCGATCGCCATCCTTATCCGGATCGCCTGTGGTTGCACTGATCACCGCTTGACAATCCAGTCCGGTCCGATCCGCTTGCAAGATATGGTACGCTCCCACCCGATCATTAATCCAGCTAAGAGGTTTCGTATCATCGGCCATACATACAATGATGTCCAGATCGCGATCGTTATCAAAATCATCCGCCACCAGGGCGCTTACCCGCTGTTGCTCCAGCGATAATCCCAGTTTTTCCGCTACCTCCGTGAACGTGCCGTCACGATTGTTATTGTAAATAGATATCCCTTCCGGCTGAATCGTCTCATCGCCGGGAATCCGCCCCCGCCGTTGACGAACCGCCAGAAAATCC
>CAZNQT010000591.1:0-3050 GCA_964574885.1 uncultured Pirellulales bacterium | reverse complement strand
ATCACAAACCGGTTTGCCCCGGCTCTTCACGCATTTCATAAAATCAGCCCACAATTCTTTGATATTCTGTTGGTCCGGCAAATGCAACTGCGGATCTTCATGCAGTAGTTGATCTCGTCGGTTCAATGGATAAAACGTCCAGCCCTCGCGCCAGCCTATATGGAAGATCCCCTTGGTACCGTAGAAATAGCACCCTACGTTTTCTCCTTTTTCCACGTTATTGCCGGCAAACCGGCGATGTTCCCACGTACAGGTAAACTCATCAAATTCATATACTGCCACCTGGTGATCGGGAGCATCGGTCGTCTGTTCCTGTTCGGTATAAACCGGCGTACCGGCTATGGGCCGCCCGCCCGTAGAATAGATGGTCTTGGGCCATTTCTCCTCCATCACCCAAAGTACCTGATCCACCCAGTGAATCCCCCAATCTCCCAGCGTCCCATTGGCATAATCCAGGAAACCTCGAAATCCTTTGGGATGGATTTTACGATTGAACGGCCGCCGCGGCGCCGGTCCGCACCATAGATCCCAGTCTAATTCCTTTGGCGGTTCTTCATTGGGCATCGGACGCTCCGGTCCCCCTCCATAGTTTACAAAACAGCGTACCATACCAATTTTGCCTGCCTTACCGGATTGCAGAAATTTCATCCCGGAAACATTGTGCGGCGAAACGCGACGATGCGTGCCCACCTGCACCACGCGCCCGTTGGCCCGCGCCGCTTTCACCATCGCCCATCCCTCATGGATCGTATGACTGATCGGCTTTTCCACATAAACATCCGCACCGGCTTTGCAGGCTGCTATTGTAATCAGCGGATGCCAGTGATCCGGCGTAGCCACGACCGCAATCTCCGGTTTTTCCTTCGTCAACAACTCGCGATAATCCTTATACTTTCGTGGTTGATCGCCGCTGAGTGTTTCGATCTCGGCTGCGTTCTTATCCAGATGTCGCTGATCCACGTCACACATACCCACGAACTTACACTGACCGGACTTTACTGCCTCCCGCGCAATGTTCATCCCCCACCAGCCGCACCCGATTAACGCCGTACGATATTTCGTTCCGCTTTTTGCCCCTAAAAGACTCGGCGCCGCCAGTGCTGACGCTACGCCCCCTGCCAAAAACTTTCGTCGATCCAGAGACATGATCCTTTCTCCCATATTAAGTGGCAACCACCAATCCCGCCAAAGAACCGCCCGCGCCAGCGACCGGGCCCACGGCAAATGTGGCACAGCCGCCCTCGGCTGTGCTTCCTTGCTCGGGTGGCGCCGCCAAACGAGTTCGCGAGTTTGGGGGTGGATAGAACACGTATTCTATGATTCGTATTGCTAAACTATGTATGAATAAACCTAACGTCTGAACTTGGATAAAATCCAGCTATTTCTTATCCAGCTTATCGCTCAACTCTTCCATCATCCGAGCCAGTCTGACCTGATTCTCCGCCATCTTCTTCTGCCGCTGCCATAATAAGATGCACACAACAGCGATCACCACCGGTAGCAGCCAGATGGCGCCATAATAAGCATATTCCGGAAGATCCATAATCTTGTCGTAAATTTGATTGATCTTGTCGTCCGTAGTCAGTTCTTCCGCCGCCGCTAGAATCGTTCCGATCATCATCATAACTGTCTCCCTCAGTCTTGTCCGTGTCTGGGTGGTCAAACCATGAAATTCTCAATCCTTTTGCCGGATTCTATCGACTCGTAAATGACTAGGCAAGCGAAAATTATGGGCAATTTCTTAGGCCGTTCCTGCGATTTCCCAGAGCAATCCATCCAAAGGAACGATCCTTCTCAGCCTTATTTTCCCGTCCGAAACGGTTGATGCCAACCACTCCATTCGGACCATCCACTGGCATTGCCCTTCTCTCGCACTCGGACAAAATAAATTGTCTTCGCGCCGAGTTGCTTCTCCCCCGTGAGCGATCCCATAAATCGACCTGTCTGAGCATCTACTTTGATCCGTTGTCCCGAGGTGATTAAATCCGATTTCCAGACCACCTGCTTGCCCTCGTCATCTACTGCAACTTCGACCTCCCAGCCTTGTTGCCCGCCCCGGCTCCGAAACGGTGTCTTGATCAGAACCGGATTTCGCGCACTAACAACCGGCCCGATTGGCTCGGTCGAGATTACGAAATTGTCAATCCAACGGTTCTGGGTCACCGGAGACCCTTGATTCCAATACGTCTCCAGAAACACGGCATTGATTCCGTGCTGGGTATAACTCCCCCGCCAGTTCAGATTCTTTCGTTCCGCTTCCAGACGTCCGTCAATCCACAACTGGTTCAAACCGTCTTTCTTACCTGGCGTATTGAGTTTCACCCTCGACTCCACACAAACCCATCGGCCCGATTCTTCCGTGCTGTGCAGCTTAAAATGCGATGTCGGCTTATTGCCCAGCCAGCGCAGCTTCTCAAAATCGTTGTACTTCCTTGTGACCACCTGATCGCCGCGCACCCCACTGGCAGGGTCCAGCGTTAACGCCTCCCCGCTGCTCCAGACGTGCCCGATTATGGCCTGCGCCCAGTTACGCGATACGATACTCGTCGCCCGCGACAACTTCGCCGGACCGCCTCCCGTCCAGCCGGCCTGATGTTTCACGTACACCCGCCAGTATATCTCGTTATACTGCTTCCCCTTGTTCACCACTTTCCCTGTCGGGCTATCCCCGAAAAATACTTTCCTGCCGCCGACTCCCCTCGTTCCTTTCTCATAGTGGCTCAACATCGAACCGCCACCTAATCCGAAAGCCTCTTGCCGATCGATCTTGCCGCTGGATTCCGTGTACGGCTTCGCCGGACCATCAAAATCATCGTACCAGATCACCGCCTTATCTCGTAAAAATGGAGATGGCTTCAACATCGCAACACTATCGATCCGCGGCACTTCCGGCATACCGCGTACCCCCTGCCCGGATACCGACGAACCGGATAAAACACATATCAATCCGATCAGTGCTCGTGACGCCTTCATACTCTATCCTTTCCGATCTTTTTATTCGGTTGATTCGATTACCGATATCTTTTCCTCAATTATTAACACTCCAATGC
>CAZNQT010000590.1:0-3077 GCA_964574885.1 uncultured Pirellulales bacterium | reverse complement strand
CTCGTGGGCTCGGAGATGTGTATAAGCTACAGGTACTGATGGGCGGTTCCGGGGGGGTGAACGCCGGGTCGAATCTGGCTCCGAAGCTCTACGTGGAATTATATAACGCCGCTCGAACAGAGGATGTACCGAAGGTTCGCCAGCTTCAGTCGCAAGTATTACAATTGATAACAACAATCTATCATCCCAGCGTCGGTCGGTTGAAAGCGCTCAAGGGTTTGAAGTGCGCGCTGGCCACGTTGGGAATCTGTGAGGACATCGTTGCCGATCCCCTGATCGGTATGGATGCAGACGTCCGTTCCCAGATGCCTCAATTCCTGGCTGATTTGAACTTACATTGATGATTATCAGCGAGTTCTTCGTCGTTTGAGCATTCCGAGTCCGGCCAGGGCGAGTAGGCTCAGGGATGCCGGTTCGGGCACCCAGGAGCGCAGCGCACTGAAGTCCTGAACATGAAGCGGATCGGAACCCCATTCGTTCGGTACGCCGAAATAGGTAGAAGTGGTATCGTCGTAATCGTCGAGGGTAACCAGGGTGGAAGGATCGGCTTCCAATCGAGCGGCTTCGCGTCCGTTAATACCGCCTCCGCCCCATCCGGAGATGTCTTCTCCGGCCGGTCCGAAATCCAGGACGTCGCCGTTCGTATAGATGGACAATTCCCAATCATCCGGTCCGACGGAAAAATCTCCCTCACTGTCGCCATCCACGTTGGTAACGGTAGTCAGTAATGGCTGGGCGCCGGCTTGTTCGTCGCGGGTGCTAATGTGAATCCACCAGTCATCATTCAACGGATCAAAACTAGTATCCGTGCTCAGATCGACCTGGATCGTATTGCCCAATTCGTCTTCGGTATCGAATAATCCTTTTTCGGAGACCGTGAGAATTGTCCCGGCCCGCAAGTTGCTCCAGAAAGGATCGTTCGAGAACGTAATGATCCCCTGTTCGACGCCGGAATCGCCGTACCAGATATCCGTCCCATTTGTATTGTCCGCGCCGGTTTCGGCCCAGCGTAATTGCCAACCGCGCACGTCGAGCATATCCTGAACGACAACCAACTCAATCCAGTTACCGCCGTTGCCCATGATGCGTCCCAGCGTGCTGTCCACTTTCCCGGAGCCGAGATCGCCGAGAAAGTCATCGTTATTGACAGCATTGTATTCGTTTAGAATAAGGGATGTGGCTTCGAGGGTGCTGCAGGATAGACACAAAATTACACCGGCCAGAATTGTTTTTCTCATTTCGGAACCTCCTTTTCATACGTTTTATGGGACTATTTATATAAATAGTATATCTCGAAATTGTATATTTGTCAAGTATGAAAAAAGTACCTGCGGTAGCGAACGAACGTACCAGACGTCGCCAAAACCAACCCTTTTGTAAGGGACAGGTTCGGCCTAATAATTTCCTAACTTCAGATTGTTAAGGAAAAATGAAATCCAGTAATTATATGAATCTGTTTCAATTTCTGTCAATGCGGCATCCGTTCCCTGCACGTTAAATAACCACCGGTTTACGTCCCAGGGCACGACGGATATCCGCCACTTGGCCGGTATGATACATGCTGTGAATACTGATCATATTCAGGCAATTGCCTAGCGTACCGAAATAGGATTGCATATCCGGAGGGCACGATGGATTCTTTCGATCCAAATCATCATCGGTTATCGTTTCGAGATAGGCCAATGACTCACCACGGATCTGGTCGAATTTCTCACGCACCTCTTCAAAACGGGGATAGTCGTCGGCATTGGCCGTTGGTTCGGAACCCGCGCCGAAGAGCTCTTTCCATGACTCCAGTGGATTCGATTCCTCCTGGATTATCTCTTTCAACATATGGGCTTCGCTGCACGCGAGATGACCGAGAATCCATAGCGCATAATTCCCGCCTCTTGTCGTCGGCTGCGCCAGCGGCTCGTCCTGAAGGTCGTTGATCAATATATCCAGGAATCCCTTGCTCGATTCAAGTGCAATTCGAATACTCTCCGTTGCTTTCACGATAACTCTCCTTTCGTTTCATGTTTTACAAAATGATGACATGCTATCGGTTTTAATTTATTATACGGTCCTCCTTCGTATGTGTTGCCTGTAATGATAATAGGCATGCACTTTGGTAGAGTCATACCCATAGTCATAAATAGTGAATTCGAAAAATTCGATTCCTGACAGTCTCTACGACTGTATTTTGCTAAGTATATTTATCCTATATTTCATCTATCATCTTATTAATAGCTGCTACTGTAGATCCTGGTGTAGATTGGAGCTTCGAACCATCATGGTATAATAATTAACTTTAGGGCCGCCCATACCAAAAGTCAAATTCCCAAAAAACGCATGGAACCCCCCCCTCAAGAATCTACGTTTCTGAGGTTATTTATCCAGCCAGTGCGGGTTGGCGGGTGAGGGTGAAAACGGTAATTTCGGGTCGGCAATTGAAGCGTATGCGTCCCAGGCGACCGAGGCCGCGATTGACGTAGAGGCTCTTGCCATAGACGTGGAACATACCGGCGCAAAACTGTCGATTCTTGATCGGTAAATACGGCGGTCCAAACAGGGGGATATTGATTTGCCCGCCGTGGGTGTGGCCGCATAATACCGCGTGGGTGGGATAGTCCTGGAGCAAGTCGATCGTATCCGGATTATGCGCCAGGGTAATGACCGGTTCGGTGGGCGCCACCTGGGAGAATGCCAGAGCCGGGGTAAAATCCTTGCTCCATAGATCCCCCAGCCCCACCATCCACAAGCGCTGCTGATCCAGAGTGATCACATGCGACTCATTTTGGAGCACCTTAATGCCGTGCTGCGACATACCCTCGGTTAAAAATTCCCGTAATTCGGTACGGCCTTTCTGATGAAACCGGGTTATGAACCCGTAATCGTGATTGCCCAGACAAGCAAACACGCCAAGAGGGGTATGCAATTGGCCCACAACATCCACGACCTGCTGCTTATAACCGTTCTTGCCTTCGTAGGTGATATAATCACCCGTCAAGACTACCATATCCGGCTCGAGTTGATTAATCCGATCCATGCCGCGTAAAAGATAATCCGTTTTTCCCGCCCGGGAGCAATGTAACTCA
>CAZNQT010000589.1:0-3118 GCA_964574885.1 uncultured Pirellulales bacterium | reverse complement strand
GCGTAGCCTTGGCGAAGTAGGGTCGATATTCGAATTTCGAATTTTACTCTCCGGGTGGCGCCGCCAAGCCCCCACCGCCAGGCGGGGGATCGATCTCCCCATAACTCCGACGACGGGTGGCGCTTTTCCTTGACGACAATTATGGTTTCCTCTAAAATCGAGTTTATCATTATTCTGCTAGGCAAACAAACTGAAGAATGGGTATGTGATTTAGAGTATCGGGGACTTTATGAGAAAGGAACCGTTCATGAAGCGTGGAATTCTAACACTGCTGGTATCAGGATTAGGAATCGCAACCATTACTTCCGGCATTTCCGCTCAGACGCCGGTCGAATCGCTGCTGGAGCGGCTGCCGGATAATACGCTTGGATTCATCGCTACCAGCGGTGGCGATTACCTCGCCGAACCGTTCCAGCAGAGCATAGTCGGTCAAATCTGGCACGATCCCCGCGTGCAACGATTCATCCAGCAAATCAAAGAACCATATGACGCGGCAGTGGAAAAAGGGGATGATCTGCCCAATGATTTTGCGGAAATCTGGCCCATGTTTAAACTCCTTCTCCGCCATCCGTGTCTGATAGGCGCTGCCGGCAAACCCAAGGACAACGATAAGGATTCGATGATCTACGGATTTATTATCGTGGATGCAGGTGAGGATAAATCCTCCATTGATAAATTTATTCGTGAAGCACTGCCAAAATATTATGATGGCGAAATGATTGAAGTTAAAATCGGTTCCCATACGATGCTTACCGGTACGGGAGAGGAGGAAGGTCCGGATGAAGAGTATTGGGGGTGGGTGGGAAACTATCTGGTGTCTGGAATCAACGATCCGGACGGCTTGTGCTTGCAAAATTTACATCCCTCTCGGCAGCGACTACATCCCAACCGCATTACTGTCCTGCAAGAAATTACTAGTTATAACGATGCTCTGGTTTTATATCTGAATATAGCGAAATTTTTCCCACTGGCTGAATCAGAATTCTTCGAGGATGAAGTGGAAAAAAATAAGTTTAATACGATCATGTCTGCTTTTGGATTCGATGCACTGCAAAGTATATCCGCCCGTCTGGGTTTTAAGGGGCAGAACCTTGTTTTGGATGCACTGTTGAAAACTTCTGTTTCTCAACGCGGTTGGCTGAACTGTATCAAACCGGTGAATCTCTCCATGCTGGACTTTGTAGAAAATCAAGCTTCAAGTGTTTCACTGCTCAACATGGATATCAGGGGAGCTTATAACATTATTTATCACTTGTTACGAAATATCGATCCCAAGGATTCTCAGAAATTTGATCGGGCGACTCAAGTGCTGAATGCAAAACTCGGTTTTAAGATTCGTGAAGATTTACTTGAAAACCTGACGGGCTCAATTGTGTATTATGGTATTCCTGCCGCTACGATCATGGAAGCTCCCTCCGGTGGACTGGTGTTATTGCTGCAACTGCGCGATTCGAAAAAAATAGAATCCTGTTTCACCCGGATCGATAAACTCCTTCACCAATATTCTCAGGGAGAGGGAATCGAGCGAGGGATGTTTCAGGTCCATACGTTGGAACAAGCAGGCAAAACTCTCCATATCTGGACTTTTGCTCCCCTAGCCATGTTTGCCATCAATCCTACCTGGACGATTGCGAAGGATCATTTAATTATTGCCAGTCATCCCAGCCTGGCATTGCGCGCCGTAAAACAAATCGAAAATCCGAACCGACACGCTCAATCCATCCGTACTACACCGGGATTTCAGCAGGTGGCGAAAGATTTACCTCCTTCACTCCTTTCATTTACCTATACGAATGCACCGGTAGAATTTAAACAATTATTAGTTCTGTTGCAGCGGTTTTGGCCGTTAGTCACTATGGGGTTTAAAGAGAACGGCATCACCCTCCCGCCCATGCTGCCCACGATCAATCATATCATCGAGAAAATGGGGCCCTCTTACGAAGTATCATGGTCGGATGCTGCCGGATACCATTCCCACAGCGAGGGCCCCTTGCTGGCCGGCGGAACCTCATTCGTCACTGGATCTGCAATGGCAATCTCCATCTTGATGCCGGCGCTGGGGCGGGCGCGGGAATTGGCCCAGCGAGTTCAATGCGCCAGCCAACTACGGGGTCTGGGAAACGCCATTGCCATGTATCAAAATGATTTTGAAGGTAAAAATCCCAAATCCCTCCAGGAACTGATCAAAACGGAGGATGTTCCACCGAAGGCGCTGGTTTGTCCCAGCAGCAGCGACGAACCAGGCCAATGTTCCTATATCTATCGCGGCGCGGATCTCAATGCGTCCGTCGATTCGGAAATGATCGTTGCCTACGACAAGCACGACAACCACGACGGCGAGGCACGTAATATATTATTCGCCGGAGGACAGGTAGAACGCCACGAGGAGGATGCCTTCCAGGAATTAATCCGCAAGGACAACGAATTGCGGCGCAGGATGGGCCTGGCCGAAATACCCGCCGACGTCGAACCGGCGCCATCCCAAAGGAAACGCCCCGTTACCTTTGAATAAATTGAGAAAAAATCACGAACTGAAATCATACTACGCAATCAGCTACGAACAGCGAAACGGGATAGGATACGCCAGCATAGGATTACAACTCAGTTCTTCCCCCTCATTAAATACGTCGGATAATTCGGACTGAATATCTCTCCCTGGGAGGAATAAAAACGCAGACCTCGAATTACAACTTGTCCGCTTTCGGCCGGCTCTAAATATAACCGCCACCGCTTGGCTTTCACTTCCTGAAATCGTACCTCCGCCTCATCCTCGGTGACTGCTTCCGTCCTGCCGACCTCCTGGAAATCCTGGGTCTCCGCCTCCACGCGAATCGCCTTGACTGGATAACGACCCCCGCCGCCGTTAAATCCGCCGTTGAATGGCCGTCCCGATGCGGTCGGCCAAGCCTCCTTCGGATTCATCACGATCACAAGAAACACATACGGACAATTGAACCGGTTTAACTTAAATTTCCGGAACAGGGTCTCAAGCACGTAGGGAGTCAGTTGTTTACTCGTTCGTTTTTTTAGTGTGGCCAAGGAAAATCGGTAATGAAATACCTGCGGCCCCTCCTCGGCAATCAAAAAGGTATCCCGACCTTTCAACATCTCTTTATAT
>CAZNQT010000588.1:0-3155 GCA_964574885.1 uncultured Pirellulales bacterium | reverse complement strand
GGTGGGTGCTCTTTTGGTTCTCTCGATCTATCGCGAACCCTTAAAATTACAAAACAAACCCAATTTGCAAACCCCTGTGCAGCAACCATTTAGGGATTTGAAACTATCGCCTGTAGTAACAAATCTGCAGGTGGAACCAATGCTGAAGGACGATTTTGCCCCGGAGCATCCGGACTTGCCGCACCTACCGGAGGGAGCGGCGGGGACGGGAGCGGCACTGGCGGCGACGGGGAATTTGGCGACCTGGGGCGACGAGGGTTCCGGATTTACCGTACCGGCCAACGCCGTTCGCGGGGGCGATCCCTACCAAAGTCAGTTTTGCGGTACGGGCGGTACGGCGCGGGAGATCTGCTACGTGGTGGATTGTTCCGGCAGTATGGTGATGGCGCTGGCGTACGTGCGGTCGGAACTGCACCGGGCGATCGGGCAGTTGACGCCGGCGCAGTATTTTCATGTGATCTTCTATGCCGAGGGCGAGCCGATCGAGTTGCCGCCGGGAAAATTGATTCGGGCGTCGGCGCCGAATCGGCAGCGGGCACTGAAGTTTGTGGATCAAATTAAGCTTAGAACCGTCGCGGATGCAGCGGCGTCGGCGCCGGCGGTGGTTAAGGCGCTGGAGCGGGCGCTGACGGCGACGTCGGCCCGGCATCGACAGGCAAGCCTGGTATATCTGCTGACGGACGGTCAGTACGATCATGCGTACGTGGAAAACGCTTTGCGGTTGATTCAGGCGCGGCGGGTGCGACCGGCGCAGATCAACGTCATCTCCTGCGGCGTGCGGGAGAATGAGAATTTCCTCCGCCGACTGGCGCTGGCCTATCAAGGGAGCTTTCATTTCGTGAGCGATGAGCAGATGGCGGAAGCGAAATGAGAGTGCACAGTTCACAGTTCACGGTTCCCAGGAAAAGAAGATAGCGGGTAGCGTAGAGCGGATAGCGGATAGGAAGAAGTGGATAGTGATTAGTGATAAGAGGTTTCAGGTTTATGGTTTCAAGAAGACTAAACCCATCCAAAACGGCTGGTGAAAGCGAGGAAGCAGCGAATTACTTGTCTTGTCTTTCCGGGGGACCCTGCCAACGGGCTTTGTGCGGATTGCGTTCGACGACCGGGGCGTCCGAAATCTTCTGGGGTAGGCTCGTTACATAGCCGGGGATGCCCTGGGCGATGTCGGCTACCTCGATCATATAGGCGTCGGGGTGGGCGCCGGGCACCGATGTTTCGTAAAAATCTCCCCGCTTGGTCATCACCCAATCGTACCACATCAAGCCGGTCCAGTCTTCGTTTTCGGCATAGACGTACCAAACGCGAACGAGCCGAACCTTGGCGTCGCTTTCGATCCTGGCCCGATAGTAGTTGCGACCATTACGCCGCTCGAAGCTGGTTTCGGTAATCCGGCTGATGGGCCGGTTGTCGAAGACGCGGGCGACCCACATCATGAAGTCGGCGTATTGTTTTTCGTGAAAGTTATAGTGTCGGTAGTTGGGAATCATCTCGACGGTCATGGGCCGTTTGAGTCGTTCCTGCATGATGTTCACGTTGAACATTTTGTAGCCGCCCTCGTTCGTCGCGCCGATGTAGAGGATCGGTACATGGACCTGTTCCTGGAAGAAGGCGTGATGGAAGCTCAAATACCACTGGATCCGGTCGGTTCGATGGACCCCTTCGTTACCCATGATGACGACGCCGGCGACGCGCGGGTCCATGGCGGCGGCGACGGTGGCGCTGCGTCCGCGTTTGGAATGGCCGCCGATGACGGCCTTGACGGTGTCGAGGTCGAGCACGTTTTCGAGTACGTTCATCGCCTGGATATAGACGAGCGCCAGTTGGCAGTTCATGTTGTAGTAATTTTTGCCCGTTTTTTTCCTCATTCTCGTCAGCACGGCGATGTCTCCCTCGATGTCACGCCCGTCGGGATACACCCCCGGATTGATCAGGACCATGGTGGGATAACCGGTCCGGGCGGCGATCGGTTCGCCGTACATCTCGACGTGGACCGGATACATGGCCCAGCCCGGTGAACTGATGATGACCACCCTGCCTTTGCGCTCGGGCGTTTGGTTAATCGAGTTGTCGGCCGGCATTAAGATGACGCAGGGGTGGCCCCATTTCTTGTCCTCGAGTTCAATGCTGTAGAAGAAGGCCGTTATCTTGCGCAGCTTTTTCGTCGGATCGGTAGCGCTGGTGATGATCTCGTCCGATCGAATCTTCAGGTCCATAGGGACCATGTCCTGTTTGACCAACGGATAGAGTTCCCGTGGCTTGGGTACGTTGCGCGAGGCCTCTTCAAAGTTAAACGGCTTGGCAGACGCCGGTTCTTCGGAGGAAGCCGGCGCCGCTGAAACCGTCCCTGCAATCGAGGTTACGATACTTAACAGTGCGATACATTTTCGATACGTCATGTTGTATTCTCCCAAATGCGAGGACTCATTCTACAAATCAGGTTTCAAGTTACGGGTTTCTCCGCCGAGGGCGGCGGAGCTACATCCCACGACGTTTTTAGCTAACATAGCCTTTAACCTCCATTTGAAATTATCCTGATTACGCAGGGTCTTACAGCCCCCGCTGGTAAGCGGGGGACGGACGCCAAAACCATACCACCGGGGGCTATCATTAGATTCAGGCAACAATCCCAAATACAAATTTCTATACGCTATCCGCTATTTTATGAATTTCCCTTGATAGATTCAATATATCGCAAATGGAGAAATGAGTAAATGGATAAATGAGTAGATGGGTAGATGAATGAATGGGTAGATGGGGAAGAAGTTCACGGTTCACAGTTCACGGGTTGAAAGTAACAAAGTAAATGGGTAGATGGGAAGAGAGTGGGGGTGGTAAGGCATAAATGTTTGGGATCAAAGTAGTTACAAAAATACAGGCTCGGCATTAAGGGATAAATTAGGGGTGTGATTTTAAAGGATTGGGGGGGATTGGTCCGATAAAAGAAGTGGCGTGGTGTAATGGGAGACTGTGTATCTCTATGTATATTGTGAAAAGCAATTATTGACGGGATAGCATGATTTGTTTTCATAGTAAAATTCGAGTTTGGCAGCTTCCCGGAGTGATGATGCTAATGGGGGTGCTGCAATCAGCCGTTCCAGTACAGGCGGGTTCGGTTTATGATAGCGAATCGATGCCAGGCGCGGCAGCCGGTG
>CAZNQT010000587.1:0-3164 GCA_964574885.1 uncultured Pirellulales bacterium | reverse complement strand
CGCCAAACGTTGCGTCTGCACCGTCAACGGCACCAATGCCTTGCTGACCGCCTTACATATTCTCGATGTCGGCGTCGGCGATGAGGTGATCGTCTCGCCCTATACCTTCATCGCCACCTACAACGTCGTCATCGGCTCCAACGCCCTACCCGTCTTTGCCGATACCGATCCCGAAACCTTCCAGATCAATCCCGACAAAATCGAAGAACGCATCACGGAGCGTACTCGTGCCATCCTGCCGGTGCACATCCTGGGACTGCCGGCCAACATGGACAAGATCATGGCCATTGCTAAAAAACATAACCTCGTCGTTATCGAAGACGCCTGCCAAGCTTGGCTTGCCGAATGGCGGGGCAAAAAGTGCGGTACCATCGGCAATCTGGGTTGTTTCAGCTTTCAGAATTCCAAACACCTGCCCTGCGGCGAAGGCGGCGCTGTCGTCGGGAACGATGAAAACATGATGGACCGCTGCTTTTCCTTTCATAATTGCGGTCGTCCCTTTGGCTCCGTCAAACGTACCAGCAGTTACCCCATCATCGGCACCAATCGCCGCATGACCGAATACCAGGCCGCCATTCTGCTCAATCAGATCCAGCGATTGGAAGCGGACTCGAAAAGACGATGGGATAACGCCAACTATCTCACCGCAAAGATCAAGGATATCCCCGGCATCCTCCCCGCGAAACTCTACGAAGGAACCACCCGCGCCGCCTACCATTTGTATCCGTTCCGTTATAAAAAGGAATTTTTCAACAACGCCTCCCATGGCCGCTTCGTACAGGCCCTGAGAGCCGAAGGCGTCCCCTGCGGTGGGGGCTACGGGCCCCAGTATCGCGACGGTCTTATCGAGGTGGCGCTGAATTCCAAGAATTTCAAACGTAGCTTCCCTGCCCAACGACTCAAGGAATACCGCGAACAACTGAACTATCCCGACAACGACCAACTGTGCACCGAAGCCGTCTGGCTCAGCCAGCGAATGCTCCTCACGGAGAAAAAAGACATGGACGATATCGCCAACGCCATCCGGAAAATCTCCGATAACAAAGACCAACTAAGTTGAAATGCCTAATGTTTTGTAACATATATAATCCGGGGTGGCAGCCACCGAGTCTGCGAGGTGGATGGTGAATGTGGCACAGCCGCCCTCGGCTGGGCCTTGGGAGTTTGACGACGCTTACCGACGCATCCGGATCGAATGGGTTTGAATCGGTAGTGAATCATTCGACCCTGAAAGGGTACTATAATGTAGCCTAGGGCAACGCCCTGGGGAATGTGTAGGAGATAGGTATCCAAGCTCTGAAAGAGTGAAATAGTAGCCTGGAACAGACAGGGTATACCTTGCACACCAGAGCCTCTTGACAGAGGAGAATAGTTTTTATATCTTGTTTGCATACCGTGTGAGCTTGTGAAACATGTATGGATATAAAATGTAAATTTTAACCTGGAGGAAAGGACGAAAAAATGAAAATTTACCTGCCGAAACTCAACTTGGTGTTTCTTACCTGTTTATTTCTTTTCACTTCGATCCACTGGACTATGGCGAAGTCGGCTTCCTATCATAACGAATCCAAAGCTGAAAAAGACGCGCGCATGGACTGGTGGCGTCAGGATCGCTTCGGGATGTTCATTCATTGGGGACTGTATGCCATCCCCGCCGGCGAATGGCAGGGCCAGACCAACCACGCTGAATGGATTCGTCATACAGCCAAAATTCCCATCCAGGAATATGAAAAATTCGTCCAACAGTTCAATCCCGTAAAATTCAACGCCGACGAATGGGTACGAATGGCCAAACGCGCCGGTATGAAATACATCGTCATCACCTCCAAGCACCACGACGGCTTCTGCCTCTGGGATTCCAAACAAACCAATTTCGATGTGATGAGCACTCCCTTCCACCGCGATATCCTGAAGGAATTGACCGCTGCCTGTAAACGACAGGGGGTGCGCATGTGTTTTTATCATTCTATTATGGACTGGCATCATCCCGACTACCTCCCCCGACGCAGTTGGGAAAAAGCAGACCGGCCCGCAGACGGCGCTGATTTTAACCGCTACATCTCCTATATGAAAAACCAACTCCGCGAGATTATCGCCAATTACGATCCCGGCGTCCTCTGGTTTGACGGCGAGTGGGAAAACACCTGGACCCACGAGATGGGAATCGACCTCTACGATTACGTCCGCAGACTCAAGCCCGACATCATTATCAATAATCGCGTGGACAAAGGGCGGCGAGGTATGCAGGGACTGACCCGTACGGGCGATTATCGCGGTGATTTCGGCACTCCCGAACAGGAAATCCCCGATCAGGGCCTGCCTGGATTGGACTGGGAATCCTGTATGACCATGAACGCCCACTGGGGCTGGAACAAAAACGACAAAAACTGGAAATCCTCCAAGGACCTGATCCGCAAGCTGATCGACATCGCCAGTAAGGGCGGTAATTTCCTCCTGAACATCGGCCCCAAAGCCGACGGAACCTTCCCCACAGAAGCCGTCGAACGACTTGAACAGATCGGTAAGTGGATGGATGTCTATAGCCAATCCATTTACGGTACTCAGGCCAGCCCCTTCGATAAACCCACCTGGGGACGCTGTACCCAGAAAAAAATGCGGGATGGTAAAACCAGGCTTTACCTGCAAGTTTTCGATTGGCCTAAAAACCAACGCCTTATTTTACCCGGATTATTGGCGAATAGGATTGATAAGGCTTTTCTCCTCGATAGCGGCCAAACCCTTGCCTGCCACAAATGGGAAAACCTGGTCACGATTTGTCTACCCGCCCAAATGCCCAATCCAATTGCCTCCGTAGTGGCTCTGGATATCGAAGGCGAACCCCGCGTCGTCAAGATCAATCCCTACGAAGACGAAACCAAAGAGCAGCACGACGCCCGCATGAAGTGGTGGCGTGAAGCTGCTTTCGGTATGTTCATTCACTGGGGTGTCTATTCCGTACCCGCCGGTACATATAAGGGTAAGCAGATCAGAGGTATCGGCGAATGGATCATGAACCGTGGCAAAATCCCCGTCGCCGAATACAAACAGTTCGCCAAACAGTTCAATCCCGTCAAATACGATCCCGACGCCTGGGTCCGCCTGGCTAAGGATGCCGGTATGAAATATATCGTGCTGACCACCAAGCACCACGACGGTTTTTGCTT
>CAZNQT010000586.1:0-3171 GCA_964574885.1 uncultured Pirellulales bacterium | reverse complement strand
GCCCTGCCCCGATCTTCTCACGGAGATAGAAGCAATCCGATATCTTCGACTTGATACAATCGCCATATCGAACCCAAACGAAACGATGCGCCGCTATCGGGAACAAGGGCTTTTACGGGCGACGCAGGTGTCCAAAAGGCTATTTTATCGCCGGATCGAACTGGATCGTTTCCTAGAGCGTCTCACGGAACAAAATCAAAGGTAAAATTTTTATTGAAAGCAGTTGCGGGATCGGGGATAATGGGTGAGTGCTGTAAAACTTCAGGCGAAATCCTGAAAACAAACAACCGAATATTGACCGTCGTCTGGTGCATTTTCTCCTTTACCTGGAGTTTTGCAGCACAGCCGGGCGGCGGTCTGATTATGAGGTAAGTATTATGTCGGAGCAGTTACATCATCATCCAAACGACGGACGGTTTCAGAGGATCGACGAAAAGCGGATTTTTTTGGATATTTCAAAAAGCGAAAAGAAAGGCGGTGATGGATTATGAGTCAAGCGGTATATCTGAACACCATGCCGATCAAACGGGGCGGCAAGGTGTACGAATACTGGATATTGCAATTTCGGGATGCTCACGGAAAGCTGCACAGTAAGTCCATCGGATCGACGAAAAAGCTATCGAAGCGACAGGCGGAAAAGTTACGGCGGGAAAAAGAGTATGAATTTACCAAGCGCCCGGGGCGGCGGCATGGATCCCGAGCGCCAACATTAAGCGAATACATTCAAACCTATCTCAATCATCGAAGGAGTGAACTAAAGCCGGGGACCTGGGAATTACACCGGCATACCGGAAATTATCTTTTGTCCTTTTTCGGAGCGGAGCGCCGTTTGAATATGATCCATCGAGCGGACGCGCGGTCGTTTAAGGCGGCGTTGGCGGCGGGGGAACTGCAAGAGAAGGCCGGGGGTCATAAAAAGATACTGGCAAAATGGACGATCCACCAGCACATGAGAAATTCTCACAAGCTGTTTGCCGACGCCGTTGAAGATGAGTTAATTGAATATAATCCCTTCGATAAGTTGTCGGGCAAGACGCCGGGGAAAAAGGGATTCCACGAAGTGACGGACGATGAGTTTAGCAAGCTGATGGATACAGCAAGCCCGTTATGGCAGATATGGCTTGCTTTGTGTTTTTACGCCGGTCTGAGACGCGGAGAAGCATTAACCTTGCGGTGGGAACAAATTGACTGGCAGCGGTCCCGGATGACGGTGATTGCGTCCGGGCAATGGGAACCGAAGGACACGGACTACCGGGTAGTGCCGATAATCCCGGAATTGCGGTCGATACTTTTACAAGCCTTTGAAAACGCCCCGGACGGAGCGGAATATATCATCGGGCCGGATACCGTCGATGCCAGAGGATCGAAGAAACCGTTTGATCGACTGTGCAAGCGGGTTGGGGTACAGCCTTGGTCCAGGCCCTTTCATACACTGCGGAAAACCCGTGCTACCCGGTGGGCCAGAGAATTTCCGCAGCATGTTGTTTCCGCCTGGTTGGGGCACAGCAGCATAACCACTACGGATAGGTACTACCTACAGGTGTCCGAAATTGAATTTGACCGGGCGGCGGGTCTGGATAGGGAAAAGTCTGAGGCGTTTGTTTAAAAAAGTGTTATAAAAAACGGGTTTGGGCCGAAACCATGATAAAGTGTATATGTCATAAAGAACTACAAAATCATAAGTTATAGAAATCGGGGTGACAGGATTTGAACCTGCGACCTCCTGCTCCCAAAGCAGGCGCTCTAGCCAAGCTGAGCTACACCCCGCAAAAAGTCACGGATGCAGAATACCGATTTGCTTGCACTGCGTCAAGTTTGTTGTTTACTCCGCTACCGGTTGAGTGATTTCTTTGTTGGGTCGTTCTACCGGAATAATTTTCCGCTGCTCAGCGGCTAAGGCCTGATCGGCGCGGCGGTTCTCTTCCGTTACGACCGCGGAGAGACGATCTAAAAAATCCGGTAAGGCCGACATCACTCGATTCCAGGGAGGAATACAGGGCAAATCCGTGGGGTCGTCACGAAATTCCCGACCTGCAATGCGGATGGCTTCGGAAAAGCTCTCGACGGCTTGTCCTTCGCTATGCCGCTCATACGGCAACCCGTTCAAAATCGCATCCGCGGAATATTGTTCCACCGCCTCACGGGCCATTGAGAGATACGAGGCCTGCCAGGGCTCAAAGAAGTGGGCCGGAAAGATGATCCCATGGGACGCCAGCGTTCGTAATACCACTTTGGCAATATCGACGGACATTTTCAGCAATCCCGTTTGGAGATCCTCCCCCAGTTGCTGATGTTTATGCTCGTACGTACTGGCGATATCCACCTGACACACCCGCGTTAACGAGGCGATGCGATACACTTCCGATAAAGTGCCGATCTCCAGGCCCCAGTCTCCCGGCATGCGTATCACGTGCGCCAGCGAACGTGTCAAACAGATCTCGCCCGATAGGGGATAGCGAAAGCTATGCAGATAATTTAGATATTCATTTCGCCCTAATATATTTTGCAGAGCCCGAACTAACGGCGTAAAAAACAGACGGGTAACGCGACCGTAGATCCTGTTCGTCACGCGCATATAATACGCCTTGGTAAATTCGAAATCCATACCCCGTACGGCACAGGGATAACAAAGCCGTGCCAGCATCCGTCGCGAGTAATTGCGAATATCACAATCATGGACCGCGATGACCCACAATTTCCGATTACTTAATACATAGCCCATACCGGTCCATACGCCCCGTCCTTTCCCGTCCGGCCCGACCTCCAGGTAATTCTCCCGCAGTTCATCGAACAGCGCCGTGATGCCGGGTCCGGAAGACCATACGACCGAGTGGGGCTGAGGTAACGGCTTCAAACTCCGACGCGCTTCTACCATGTCCGTAAAATCACCGGTCTGCCCCAGACTCAATACGACCTCGGAGATATACGGCACCTGAGATAATTCCGTGATGATCTCTTTGAATACCGGAGAATTTAAATCCCGCGGTATAATCGGCAATATCAGGGCGATGTCGCGTCGTTTCAGAATATCCGAAAGACGTGCCTCCATTTTCTGCAGATTATCCGTGCTGAAATCATGTAAGGTGGCAACGATCCCGTTTTGAAAAAAATCACCCATACTGGCACTCTCCTTTCCATACTTTTTGGATACGCTTCAGCATGATGTCAAAC
>CAZNQT010000585.1:0-3187 GCA_964574885.1 uncultured Pirellulales bacterium | reverse complement strand
ACTTTTACCTACGTACTGACCACCTATCACGGCACCCGACAATCCGCCTGGCGGGCCGATTCACAGAACTGATCCTCTATCGTCCAGATCATCCTGCCTCAACATAATTTTTCATGCTGGTATGATGCTCCCCTATCGATTATACTGTGACAAATCATACGATTCGATAAGGAGCGAATACTATGTTACTGCGTCCGTTCATTTTCATTGTTAGTTTCGTTGGCGCCCTGGTTCCTCATGCATTCGGACTTCCCCCCCTGCCGAAATCCGAATATCACATCATTGACAATTTCACTTATTCCCAGTCCACCGCTCGTACTCGCTGGGAACCCATGACCGGCAGTGCGCCTGTTTCGATTGTTAAAATCGGCCCTGACCATTCTCTCAAAATGACATGCAATTTTCAGGGTACGAACATCGAACGCGCTAGCTGGGACCGCACCGTCGAACTCGATATGACTATGTGCCGGGGATTGCAGTTTTACTTTTATTGCGACGATATGAATCCGGTCTCGCACTTTACCGTCTATTTACGCAGCGGCTCCGGCTGGTATCGAGGCAACTTTGACGCGCCCGCCTCGAAAAAATGGTTTCCAGTGCAGGTTCTTAAAAAAGACACGAGCATCGAAGGTAAACCCATCGGCTGGAGCAAGATTGACACCATCCGGATCTCCGCCTGGCGCGGTCGCAACCAGGACACGGAATTTTATATCGCCAAACTGGGAACGTTTGGCGCCGGCGGTAAAATTGTCATCATCCGCGGCGATTCCATCGCCGATAAAAATCCCGATGAACTTAAATCCGTTAAAGAATTCACCGGCGTTATGTCCCAATTTCTCGAACGAGCCGGCCTGGAGCACCATATCCTCAGCGATCTCGACGTCACGGCCGAAAGACTTCGTAATCAAAAAATCGTTATTCTTCCGCACAATCCAAACCTGCCGGATAAAGTCGCCGGCCAACTCGAAACCTATCTCAACCAGGGCGGCAAACTCATCGCCTGCTATACTCTGCCGAAACAACTGGAATCCATCACCAGCGTTCACGTTGGCAGACATATACAACAAAAATATAAAGGATACTTTGCTTCGATCCGACCTTCGGAGCAGCCCCTCAAAGGTATGCCTGCTATTACCAAACAAGCGTCCTGGAATATTCACGAGGCTTCTCCCCTGGATTCCCGCAGTCGTATTGCGGCCTGGTGGTATAACGATAAGGGCGAACCTACCGGCAAACCCGCCCTGCTTGCCGGCAACAATTGTATCTTCCTCACCCATGTACTGCTCCCGGATGATCCGACCAACAAACTCTCCCTCCTGCTTTCTATGATCGGCAATCTCGAGCCCGATCTCTGGCGCCAGGCCGCCCAGGGCTGCATCGACCGTGTGGGGCGATTCGCCTCTTTTAAAGATTATCAATCCGCTGCTCAGTATTTACGACGACAATCAACCTCCACTGCCCCCACTTTGGATAAGGCAACTGGTTTTCACAACCAGGCTACGCTGGCTCTCAAACAAGAAAAATATCATGAAGCGATTGATTTCGCCGAAAAAACCCAAAAGGCCTTACTGCAAGCCTACTGTCTGGCTCAGAAACCAATGTCTGGTGAACACCGCGCCTTTTGGTGCCACAATGCCTTCGGCGTCGCGGGCATGACCTGGGACCAGGCCATCAAGACATTTGCAGAAAACGGTTTTACCGCAATCTTACCCAACATGCTTTGGGGCGGCGCCGCCTATTATCCCAGCGAGTTTCTCCCCCCCGCTTCCGACTTAAAAGACCAAGGCGATCAAATCGCCCTGTGCCTGGCTGCCTGTAAAAAATATGGCATCCAATGCCACGTCTGGAAAGTCAATTACAACATGGGCTGGAGAACGCCAAAATCCTTTATGCAGCAGATGAAAAATCAAAAACGAACCCAGCTCAATTTCGACGGCACTGCCAATGACCGCTGGCTCTGCCCGTCTCATCCGGAAAATCAAAAACTGGAAATCGAGTCCATGCTGGAAGTCGCCCGTAAATACGACGTCCACGGCGTGCATTTCGATTATATCCGCTATCCCGGCCCACAGGGCTGCTTCTGCCGGGGCTGCCGAGAACGTTTTGAAAAAGCCATCAATCAGAAAATTAAAAACTGGCCCGCCGATATCCGCAGCAATGATACCCTCCACGAAAAATGGCTCGACTTCCGAAGACGGCAGATCACGAAAGTCGTGGCTGCCGTCGCCCAACGCGGACGCAAAATCCGACCGAATCTGAAAATCTCCGCCGCCGTTTTCAACAATTGGCCTATCCATCGCGACCAGGTCGGTCAGGACTGGAAACTCTGGTGCGAAAAAGGCTACCTCGATTTCGTCTGCCCTATGGACTATACCTCCTCCAACAGCCACTTCGAGCGCATGATCGAACAGCAACTCACCTGGGCCGGCAAGGTCCCCTGCTACCCCGGCATTGGCCTGAGCACCTGGTCCGATCACACCGATATTGTCAAACTCATTGAACAGATCAATATTACTCGAAAATTAAAAACCGGCGGCTTCACTATCTTCAATTACGCTTCCACTGAAGCCCATGACATCCTCCCTCAGCTCGGTATAGGCATCACCCGAAAACCGTAACCGTTCGGAAATCATCGACGGCTGCAATTCACTGCCTTGTCCCCACAGAGCGATTAGTGCGGATTGTACTGCCGAAATCTCTTGCTCCGGTTCTTCTGATGTGATATCCTGTCGAATAGTTGCAGGGAATAATTCTCGATAGATTGTCATTATTTAACGGCTTATGTCTGGGAGGTAAATTATGAAAACGAGTCTCAAGTTTGAATTTCGGTTCTGTATCCTTACCATCCACGTGTGGTTTCTCACGATGATCCCTATGGCCTGGGCAGCAGAAATTCACGTGCCGAGCGAGTTTGGCACAATTCAAGCGGCGATAGATGCGGCGAATCCCGGCGACGAGATCATCCTGGCGGACGGTACCTATACCGGCGAGGGCAATCGCGATATAGAATTTTTCGGTAAAGCGATTACGATTCGTAGTGCCAACGGAGCGGCGAATTGCACCATCGATTGTGAAGGAACGGAGACGGAATATCACCGGGGGATCTTCTTCGACGGGGGAGAAGGCCCCGATACGGTTTTGGATGGCATTACGATTACCGGGGGATATAAGGGGGGTGCGGGATTCA
>CAZNQT010000584.1:0-3194 GCA_964574885.1 uncultured Pirellulales bacterium | reverse complement strand
TTCTTATGGCCAAAGATATGCAATTACTGTTCCATTTCGTTAGGGGCTCTTAATAAGAGTCTCTGCTTTAAGGAGATTTATCAATGGTCTACTTATATACTTATATATCGATAAATCAGTTACGTGCACAGTTTGTCCCTACTATACCATTTTTCTTTGAAGATATTTTTAAGATATTTCTTTTTAACTTTCGGTTTAGAGCGAATTTGTCCAATATAACAATCAAAATAGTCCAAGATCAACGAGCGTTTAGTAGCTATGATTTGGATGATATTACCAAAGGCAAGCCTTTTTTTGAAAGGAATAACAATGACAAAGCCATGGTTCGGAATTTTCACTGTTGCCTTATTGGCGGTCGGGCATGGCGAAGTCGTTGCGGCGGTACATTCAAAAAGTAATACAAAAGAATTTACTCTTCGGTCGGAAACCCTCTCCGCCCCGGAGCGGAAGGCGATCTATCTTGCGGTACTTGAGGATTTTATCGGCTGGGGTGAGTTCACGGGTAAATTCGTAAACTGGGACTCGATAGAACCGGGGGGAGGTTTTTTTGAGGCGGCGGGTTCCGGGGTAAGCTGGGCGCGCGGCAACAGTAACCTATGCATAGCGTACGGTGTATTGTTAAACGAATTTCCGAAACGGCAAGAATTTACGCGACACAACATTTCGCGGGCGGTGCTACAGGATCATCTGCGCCGAACCATTCGTTCGCTGTGTCTGTCCAACAAAAACTGTTCGAAACACGTCGCGGAATCTCATCAATGGGGCGGTCCCAGTTGGCAGGCCGCGTTGGAGTTTATCGGTTGTGCCTGGGCGGCGCACTTACGGGAAGATTCGCTCGATGCTGATACGCTCGCCTTGGTGACCGAGGTGCTTGCCAAAGAGGCGGAAAACCTGGATAAACCCATCCCCAGCGGTTCGATCAGCGACACGAAGAGCGAGGACTGCTCCTGGAATGCTCCGCTGTTAGCGTTGGCTGCCAATAAACTAAGTAAGGATCCCAGAGCATCGAAATGGGATTATCTGACTAAAAAATGGGCACTCAACGGGAGCAGCACGGTCGGCGACAGGACTTCGAGCCAGGTAGTGGACGGACGACCGCTGTCGCAGTGGATCGTATCGGAAAATATTTTTCCCGATCTGACGCTGGAAAATCACGGATTCTGGAGCGTTCCCTATCAATATGCCTACGATCTGTTGGGCGAAGCCGAAATCGCGTATAAGGTTTTTGGTAATCCCGTGCCGGAATGTTTTGCCTTCCGCACCGAAGCGATGTGGCGGAAGGTTATTGGGGTAATCAGCTTGTGGGACGGGGATTCCCTGTTTCCTCACGGACAGGATTGGGCCTGGAAGGATTACCAGCACAACGAATATTTCTGCTGGCAGGCAACCTGCCGTCAGAATCCCGAAGCGGGCGCCTTCGAGAGTCGGGCGCTCCAAATGGTACGCAAGCGTCAACTGGCGGTCGGCAATGGCAGTCTGGCGGCCCTTGACTTTGGCTATCAGTGCGACTTGGCCAAGATGTGGGCGTTTTCCTATCTTATGCACAAGTATTTTCCCGCCGCCGAAGCGATGCCGTACGATAAAGCGGAAACGGGTTTTTACGGGGTTCATAAATATCCCTACGTCAAAACGGCCATTCACCGCACCCGTAAAAAACTGGTAAGCGTCTCCTGGCATCCCCGCAGCCAGGCGATATTCATTCTACCGGAAGGCAACAGCACGTTTACCGATCCTCCGTTTTTCTTTCCGTATGACCGCAACAGCGGCATAGCTAAAGTAAATATAATAAAAGAGGAATCAACGGCGAAAGCAGGCCGGATTACTTCGAGATATCCCACGGCGGCCTATCCTCCCCAATGGGTGATTGACAGACGACTAGACACCTGGTGGGTTTCCAGCCGCGATAATAACCGCCCCGGCTATGGACCGACTAAGGACAATCCCGATTGGATTCAATTTCAGTATCCGAATCTCCGCACCGTCTCAGGATTAATACTCTATCCTCGACAAAGCTATGGGCCGAAAGACTGTGAATTGCAATATTCTCGCGATGGGAAAGACTTTACAACGATTCTAAGGTTCACGGCAACAAATGATGCGGAACAAAAGTTTGAATTTCCCGAGGTGAGATCCCGATTCTTTCGGCTTTTGGTCACCTCTTCTTGGGATCCGAGAAGCGCCCAGATACGTGAAATCGTCTTCCTGGAAAAAGGAGTCCCGACGAGTAAGCCTTTGGCAAATTATGATCTACGGACAGAACTGGAAACGTTCGCGCCAATCCATAACGGCAAGGGTATGCGTGTCCTCGTCAAGCGGCGTTGGGGGGATGTGATTACGCAGTACGTTACGATAGTGTCGCTGCCCGATGAGGCTACGGTCTATGCGACGATATTTCATGCCGGCGCGGATGCGGAAGTGGAGATCGATCCTTTATTTCCACTGCGAACGGCAGCACCGCCCGGCTTCGAAAAGCCCGTCCGTCAATATCGGGGTAAAAATTGGCTTAATATGAGCGACCATATTGCGTTTGTTTCCCCGCAGACGCTACCGGAAACCATTCCGGCCGGTCTATTCTTCCTTACGGAAAAAAAGAAGCTCGAGGTACAAGCCGGGCAATGGTTCAATCCGGCAGCGGTGGTGGTTTACGTTCGTCAGCCGCATGAGCAAACGGAACAACTGGCGGGTACAATCGACCTGACCGAAGACCTGCCGAATAAACAATTCAAACTGAATATGCAAAGTTCCAGCGGACAACACGAGATAGACCTTTGGCCCCAACCCTGACCTGATAATCCGACGGGATCGGACTTTGCGGATGAAGTCAAAATATTACAGAGGACATACGCCTTTCCCCGGGATCGGCGCAGTTCGTATCGCGGCAAACCATTTCTGGTAAGTGAATTCGGAGGATTCAAGGTTAAAACCCAAGCGACGGCGGATTTCGGTTGGGGGGTATGGCAAAGAGCAGTCGGTTCAGGATTTCCTGCGTAACTATAAGGCGATGGTCGATATCCTTATGGATAATCCCAATGTCGCTGGTTTCGCCTATACTCAACTAACCGATGTGGAACAGGAACAAAACGGCGTCTATACGTACGACCGCCGATCAAAATACGATCCGGCGTTATTAAAGGCAATCCATGCCCATAAAGCAGCCTGTGTAACCAGGTAACTGCGATATCGCATCGGTTACC
>CAZNQT010000583.1:0-3199 GCA_964574885.1 uncultured Pirellulales bacterium | reverse complement strand
CCACAAACTCGTCGATTTGATCGGCATAGAAATCCAGTAGAGGTTCAACCTGATCGGTTTGCCAAAAGAGATCGAGAATTTCCCGTACCGCATTGTAATATTCCGGCTGCAGTTCGGGGGTGGTTCCGCTGTCGCCGCCGCCGTCGCTGCAGGCGAAGATACTATTATAGACGACGTCATGTCCGTAATTCCAGGTGGGTCCCCAGGTGGCATCGGTGTCGAACGGCAAGGTCCACATCTTGCCGAGGTAATTGTTTCCGGGGGTATAGTCCGGTTCGAAATACCAGGCGGCATTTTTATTGGCGCTGGGCCAATAGTCGTAATGCCGAATGGCCTGACAGAAGGCATGGTACGGGTACCACTTATCCAACCGGACATGATCCTGAATGTATTGGGCGGTGGAATATCCGGTGAGATTATTTTCGATGTTGTTATGGTCGGAGCCATCGGTCACGGCCAACAAGGCCTGATAGCGCTGCTGCTTTTTGGGGTCCCGAGTGGAATTAATCAGCTTGTAGAGATTGCCTTCGGGAAGATTGTGCGCATCTAAAAAGCGAGCGTCATAGGTTTCCTGGGCAAAGTTGAGTCCCCAGAAATCGCCGCGCCATTGATCGGGGGCTTCGTCAGCACCGTCGATCACGCGAAAATGGAAGAAATGCGAATCCGGGGAGGGAACTCCCAGAGTGTTGAACAGGAAAAAGTTGATATGCTCATTGAGCGCATAGGTGAGCGTCAGACGATTGTCAAATCCCTTCGCCGTCGTTAAGGTTCTCCATCGTTCGGAGTACGGATTGTCATAGGCATCCTTCGCCTGGAAATAGCGACCTCGGTTAAACCGAAACCGCATACTGCGTTTGGTGTTTCCGCCCAGATAGCGGCCGTTGGCGCCGCGAAGGCGATACCGGATATTATCATATACCTGCCCCTCATAGATGAACGTGCCCCGCCAGTTATAGACAAACCGAGCCGGATTGTAATCACTGCCCAGGTATTGAGGAATCTGATTGTTCCCATCATAGCCCAAGACCTGATACATATCCTCGGCCCGCGTGATGAGATGATAGACCGGGAGGGACTGCAAAACGGTGGCGGAAATGCCTTGATAGTCCGGTACGCCGTCGTAAACGAAATAGGCAAAATTTAAGGACGGATCATCGCTGTAAGGCACCACAATCCATTTGCCCAGGGCGTCCTCGACTCGAATTCGGTATCGCACCAGGACGCGATGGTCTTGAGCCGGAATCACGGCGGTATATACATTGTCTCCGGCATAGTCATCCATCCCGACGCCGTCGTCTTTCATCGTCAGACTGGTCCAGTTGGCGGGATTGGAATAATCGGGATTCGGATCGGGCGGCGTATCGGGATCGGTCTGTAACGTTGAGATGGCCACGGGCAGATGGGAAGGGATATATTGCCCCGGCAGCACGATCTGATATTGCAATTCCACGCTTGCCACGCCTTGCGGATCGGTCACCTTGGCGGTAATTTTGGTATTCGATTGCGAGGAGGGCTGTTGGGGCGTGTGCTGAACCTGACGAGTAGCAGGAGGCGCATTTTCCGCCCAATTCGTATTGATGGCGCCGGGAGTGGGCGAGGCGGGTACGAATCCAATATCGAGACCGGGAGAGTATAGGGAGACGTCGATCGAGAAATCGCTACTGTCTATCGTTCGATTCAGGGCATGAATCGCCAGGATGTTTTTTCCGAGTTGCAGATAGTATTCCGGATTGGCGATTTCATAGGTTTCCCAGGCGGCTTCATGATCGTTTGCGGTGTCATCATGATCTAAATCGCCGTCGGGAACATAATATCGTCTGACTTCCTTGTCGTTAATCCAAATTACACATCCATCATCCATATAAGCGCGTAATTCAAGCGTCTCGGGGATCTCATTCAGATCGTTAATATAAAACTCATGTCGCAGGTAGATACTGGTATAATTTCCCTGCATATCCGAAAGCGTCGTGTTATCGTCGCCGTCACCATAGCCGATACTGGTTTGGCCGGTAAGCCAGTTTTCGTCTTCGATAAAATCGACGCCCCGCCAGACGGAGGAAGGATCGGAAGGTTCCGTAGTTCCTTTGAAATAATGCCAATCGGTGGATTCGCCGGGTACGAGGTAAGTAGCAGGAATCTGCTGGGCATTGATGGAGCCGGAGGAACGCCAACTTCCGCCCAGGTTATTGTCCAAGGATGGGTGAATTAGCTCCATGGAACTGCCCTCCCCGCCGGCGGCGGTCGGCCAGGGAAAAGCATCCTGGTAGTCCACTTCGTCCACGATTTCTCCCTCGGCATTACGCAGGACAACATTCTCACCTTCGTTGGCCAATTTTCCCGTATAGGGTCCCAGCGCCGTCACACCGAATTTATCGAATACGGCGGTCGGATCCATGGCCACGACGAGGTATTCATCCGGTCCCAAAAAGGTATCCGCGGGAAAAGTATAGGTGATACCGTCGGAGAAATACCAACCGTCTAACGCGACCATTCTCATATCCGCATTGTACAATTCGATGAACTCCACCGGCTCAGTGTTTTCGTCGGGGTGATAGTGGATTTCATTGATGACCACTTGAGGCGTTTGACTTTGAAGCCAATTCTCACCCAAATAGAAGTAGTCTTGAAGATTTACCGTTCCATCGTCATTGAAATCGGGACAATCAAATCCATAGCAATCCACGTTGTGGAGCCACTGCTGGAAAAACAGATACAGGTCCACGTTGTCCACATCACAATCACCGTCTAAATCGCCGGTCACACAGGAACTGAATTTATCGCGGGTTAAAAAAATCCAGACCTCACCCGTTTCCACGACATCGCCGGGATATCGCGTATCGATTCTCCAGAAATATTGCGTTTTATATTCTAACTGTCCGGGATCGTATTGCGTTTCCTGAAGATTCGGGTCCTTGAGTAGAAGATTATCGAACTCCGTGCCGAGGTACACATCAAATCCTATGGCGTCGGGAGAACCGGTCCAGGAGAGCAGGGTGTAAGGCGAAACTCCTTCGGCATCATCGTCAGGACTTGGATCAAACGCTTTGAGATTCACGGTACGGAAATGCCAAACGGGCCCCTGGATGGTTTGCTGTTGATCATTTTCCTCGTCGATTCGCCAGTAATAATCCGTATTCTGCAGTAAATTTCCCGGTGTATAGGTCAGGACGGCCGCGTCCAATGTGTCTTGATATATTCC
>CAZNQT010000582.1:0-3202 GCA_964574885.1 uncultured Pirellulales bacterium | reverse complement strand
AGCCTCGCCTTGCCGCGTCCCGTCGTGATCATTCCCGGAACTATCCGCCGCCGTATCCCCTTCCTTCTCATCCAACGCCCAGTACCCCGCTAATCCCACCGAATCCGTATAACCATCTCCCGGTCCGCCTCCGCCGTAATTCATACACACCACGTACCCCCACATGTCCTTATCCGGGCGCGGCGTCGTCCCTTCGTACAATATCCCATCCGGATATACATCATTAATCGTACGATATATATTCATCCCGGGTCTATCCGCGTCATATTCATCCCGCCACACTTTCAGCATATATGTTTGACCCGGCGCCACCGGATTATCATTCACGCCCCAATACACCATCCAGGTAAAGGGCCACTCATGCGGAGTTTGGGTGACCGGTCCGACGGGAACCAGGCCCGGAAACGTCACGATCTGACATTTCCAGCTTAATAAAAAGGTTTCACCCAGAACACCCCAGACCTTGGCCCCTACCACCCGATCCCCGTTGGCCACGAACGTCTGACCGAAATAGGAATTTGGCATTTGCCAGGTAGCCGTTTCTTTCTCATCCGAATGATAATCGGTACAGTCCACGGAATGAAAGGCCAGACTCTCCGTATAGGGCGCTTCATGCCAGTTTGTATCATTCTCCTGCGGCCAGGTGCAATTCATATTCAAATCAAATATACCAGGATCGTTCACATCGGATTTATAGACAAAACCAGCTTCAAAGCCGTAGTGACCCCAGTCCGGGTAAAAACGGGTCAGTACCAGATTCGTAGCGTCGCTCGTCGATCCCTGCCCGTCCACGCACAATATATCGAAGATTCGTTCCTCCCCTGCCAATATGGGAATCTTAGCCTGACCATCGTAATTCGTTGTCCCCATCAGAGTGCCCCACGAATTATACAGATCGAGATCGGGCATCGGATTGCCGTTTTCGTCCCATACCCAGATCCAGAATTGATCGCCCATACCGTTTTCATAAAAGGGTTTCATCCGCTGGAACGCCAACGCAAAATGTCCCGCCCAAACGCTCGTCGCGGATACCGAAAGGATTAAGATTGAAAACAGCAACCGAACAAATTCTTTACGCAGAGTAACCATAAGAATCCCTCTTATAGATCGTAATTTTTGAAACGTGCGATATCCTTTACTTCCTCCTTCCCTGTCCCCCCGTTTAGGGGAAATCTATCCTTATTATAACAAAATCAAAGACTTATGCAATAGCAATTACCAAGTCCGATATAATGTATGGTTCTGAATCTCTCCGGTAAACAAGGCTTGCCAGTACTCTAACATATGGATAGAATTGCCTTTAAAGCCGTGCCGGTTCGTCTCACAATTGGGAATGACGTTATGTAACGCCGTCGCCCTCGGCGACGATTGAACGGGAAAGGAAGAACTATGCTCGCACGCATTCACAGCGCCGCTATCGTCGGTATTGACGCCGTGCCCTGTGAAGTGGAAATCGACGTCGCCAGCGGTGGCTTCGAACGAAGCACCATCGTCGGCCTGCCCGACGCCGCCGTCAAAGAAAGTATCGACCGCGTCAAGAGCGCGATCGTCAATTGCGGGTACCCCTATCCCAAATCCGCCAGCGTGATCAATCTGGCCCCCGCCGACATTAAAAAAGAAGGCCCCAGCTTCGATCTGCCCATCGCTCTGGGTATGCTCTTCGGCCAGGGCGTCGTACAAAGCGAAATCCTGAATCAGACTATCATCACCGGCGAACTCGCCCTCGACGGACGCGTCCGTAGCGTCAAAGGCGCTCTCGCCGTCGCTCTTATGGCGCGGGATCAGCAGTTCAAAACCGTACTCCTCCCCGTCGATAACGCTCCGGAAGCCGCCGTCGTTGCCGACCTCGAAGTCATCGGCATCTCCTCTCTCACCGAAGCCGTCGGTTACCTCACCGGGCAACTCCCCCTCGAACCCACCGATATCGACACCGATGCACTTTTCGCCCGCTGTGCCAAATACGATCTCGACTTTGCCGATGTCAAAGGGCAGGAATCCGTCAAGCGCGCCCTCACCGTCGCCGCCGCCGGCAACCACAACATCCTCATGATCGGACCGCCCGGCGCCGGTAAAACCATGCTCACCCAACGACTGCCTACCATCATGCCTCCCCTGTCGCTCGACGAATCCCTGGAAACCACCCGCGTCCATTCCGCCATGGGACTCTTGAGAAAAGATCAACCCCTGTTCGCCACTCGACCCGTCCGCGCCCCGCACCATTCCGCCAGCGGTCCCTCGCTCGTTGGCGGCGGCACCGTTCCCAAGCCTGGCGAACTTTCCCTCGCCCACAACGGCCTGTTATTCCTCGACGAGTTCCCCGAATTCAACCGCTCCGTACTCGAAACGATCCGTCAGCCTCTCGAAGACGGCTACGTCACTATCGCCCGCGCTGCCGGCACGCTTACCTTCCCCGCCAACATTATGCTCGTCGCCGCCATGAATCCCTGTCCCTGTGGCTACCTCACCGATCCCAAACGCTCCTGCAAATGCACCCCCAACCAGGTCGAACGATACCTCTCGCGCATTTCCGGTCCCCTCATCGACCGGATCGACATCCACGTCGAAGTCCCCGCCGTCCCATTTCGCGAACTCACCAGTGAGCGCGACGGCACCGACTCCGCCGCTATGCGCAAAGACGTTATTCGTGCCCGCGAACGCCAGACGCGACGTTATGACGATTTAAATCTCCGCACGAATTCGCAACTGAATAGCCGACAGGTACGCCAGTTCTGCAAAATTGATGAAGCCGGCCTCAGTCTCATCAAGCAGGCCGTCTATGAAATGGGACTCAGCGCCCGCGCCCACGACAAAATCCTGAAAATCGCCCGCTCCATCGCCGACCTCGAAGAGTCCGACTCCCTCCAACCCCACCACGTCGCCGAAGCCATCCAGTACCGCCGCCTCGACCGGAAGCTATAACTTATCTTTCGAGAACGCCTCGACCGGCAGAGCGGATTCTCGGCGCTGCTCTATTTCTGTGAGATGATCCACACATAAGGCGGACCAGGTTTCCAGGGTATCCTTTACCGCTTGCAGTTCGGCGACAGTCATAAAAGACATCTGCGTAATCATCTGTTCCGGCCTGGGGACGTTGGGTGCATCCAGGGCCCAATAATGAACGATTCCCAGATGGACGCTGCCGACCTCATTGGATTCGGCATTCAGAATGGCAACGATATGATTGGAGTGGCTGGTATCAACC
>CAZNQT010000581.1:0-3203 GCA_964574885.1 uncultured Pirellulales bacterium | reverse complement strand
CCGGTAAAGAGTTGTTGCGCTTTACTGGATAACTGGTAATCGAGGTTCAGCAGGGGAAGCCCCGCCGAATACGGATTTTCCACTTCCACGTCAAAGACCAACGACGCCGATTTCAGACTGATATCCGTTAGATGCACATCCACCAGACTCGCAGTCGGCTTCTTCTGCAAGAGGGCATTCTCCAGTGTCGCACAACCGGTCGTCCCGAATAATCCTGTTATCAATAATGCGCATACGTATCGATATATCTTCATTGACTCATTCCTTTCGAAAAAAGAATATTCATAAGAATTATAGGCAGATCAACAGTGAAAGCTATTTTCTAACTGTTTTTAATTGTGTTCCAAGCGAACGTACCTATTTTTCAGGGCCGGTCATGGTTTCCGGTTTGACCCAGTCGTCGAACTGCAGTTCGGTGACGTAGCCGAGTTCGAGAGCGGCTTGCTTGAGGGTTTTGTCTTCCCGCCAAGCTTTCAGGGCGATCTCGGCGGCCTTGTCGTAGCCGATATGTGGATTCAAGGCCGTCACCAGCATCAATGAGTGATTCAGGTGTTCCGTAATTTGCTTGGCGTTGGGTTCGATGCCGGCGACGCATTTTTCGTTAAACGATTTGAGGGCATCGGCCAGCAGATTGATGGATTGCAGCAAGGCATAGGCCAGCAGCGGTTTATAGACATTCAGTTCGAAATTGCCCGAGGCGCCCGCCAGCGCGATCGCCGCATCGTTACCAAAGACCTGGCACACTACCATGCTCACCATCTCGCACTGGGTGGGATTGACCTTGCCCGGCATAATGGAACTACCGGGTTCGTTGGTCGGCAGGATCAACTCGCCGATTCCGCAGCGGGGCCCGCTCGCCAACCAGCGAATGTCGTTGACGATCTTCATCAGCGCCGCCGCCAGCGTCTTCAACGCGCCCGAGGTTTCTACGATGGCGTCGTGGGCCGCCAAAGCAGCGAATTTATTGCGGCTGGGGCGGAACGGATAATCCGATTCTTTGCGAATCGCCTCCACCATCTGGCGATCAAAACCTGGCGGAGTATTGATCCCCGTTCCCACTGCCGTTCCGCCGATTGGAAGTTCGTACAAATGATCCAGGACCTTCTCCAGGGTTTCCTGCGCCTGCTGTAATTGGGCGGCATAACCGGAAAACTCCTGCCCCAGGGTCAGAGGCGTTGCATCCTGAAGATGGGTGCGGCCAATCTTGACGATATTAGCAAAGCCGGCACTCTTGCGCTCCAGGGTATCGGTTAAAGCATTCAGATTCGGCAACAGTTTCTGCCGGATAGCCGTCACGGCTGCGATATGCATCGAGGTCGGCACCGTGTCGTTCGTGGATTGCGACATATTGACGTGATCGTTCGGATGGACGGGAGTTTTGGCGCCGATCTTGCCGCCCAGGATTTCGATGGCCCGATTGGCGATTACCTCGTTGATGTTCATGTTGAACTGGGTGCCGCTACCGCTCTGCCAGATTACCAGGGGAAAGTGTTCGGCAAATTTTCCTTCGATCACCTCGTCGGCTGCCTGAATGATTGCCTGAGCGAGTGTTTCATCCAACCGTCCCGCTTCGGTATTTACGTGCGCCGCCGCCTTTTTCACCAGGGCATGGGCCCGAATCATCTCGGCCGGAAACCGCTCGGCGCCGACGACAAAATTTTCACAGGCCCGCTGCGTCTGCGCCCCGTAATATTTGTTTTTAGGCACCAACACCTCACCCAGAGCATCTTTTTCCGTCCGCATATTCTTCTCCCAATCGCAAGGTTCTTTATCCCGATGGAAGTTCTCCGGTGCGCAATTGTCGCAAGATATTCCAGTACGCGCCCAGTGCGCCTTTTTCAATTGCTGCTACAAGTTCGGTGTTGTCATTATAGTTATGGTCCTTCGATTCCTGCTGTGTCGTTTCCTCCATCGGTTCAAAAAAACGCGGATCTCCCGCCGCCAGGTCGCATACCAGTTGAGCGGGATTTTCTCCCAGGTCGCAGGAAAGATAGAACGTCGGTTGAAAGAAATCCACCGGTCCATCGTATTTGCGTTTGATGTGCGGATTGTACGCCGGTTCCCCTTCGGCTTCCACCATATCCGCCAACACCGTGTGCGGATAGATACGAATACCCAGCGAAGCTCCGGCACAATCCGGCCCGATCTCCTGGATGAATTGCATCGTTTCCCTTAAGGTTTCCGGCGTTTCTCCCGGTCCTCCCAGCAGTAAATCCGTCATTACGGAGATTTTGTTCTCGCGACAAAGTCTCACCGCCGTCGCCAAGTGCTCTTTGGTATGATGCTGCCGATAGATTCGTAACATCGCTTCGCTGGCCGCATCCCCGGTGAAATTTATCCCCACGCACCCGGCTCGTCGCATGATCTGGGCCAATCGATCATCGAACGGCAGTACCGCCATATACGTGTACCACTGCACTTTCTCTCCCAACGACCGCCGTACAAATTCTTCGCTGACCGCCAAGGCATGACTGTAGGGTATATTAAATTCCGAATCGCAGATGTGCAGCACGTTGATTCCCTGCTGCGCCAGCGCTTCCACCTCATTGGCAATTTTCGTCGGTTCCCTCAGACGATGATCATGCCCCTTGGCCAACGGATCCACACAATATATGCACCGCCGATGACAACCCCGCTTGGTCTCCACTCCGCACTGTCCCCCTCGTCGAAAGTAGCTGCGATTATCGACGTGATCTCGCTGCCCCGTAAGATTCAGAATCGGCGGCCAGGCTGGCGGATTCCGAACCATCTCGCCATTTTCACGCCATAAGAGTCCCGGCACTTTCTCCCACTGTTTGTTTCCCTGCAGTTCAGCATACAACAACGCTGTTGCCTGCTCCCCGTCCCCGTGAATGCCAAAATCCGCCTGGGTATAGGACAGAATCCGTTCCGGCAGGATTGAAAAACCTACTCCTCCCAGCATAATCGGCGCATCGGTCAGTGTTCGCAGGGTTTGAACCATTTTCGCCAGGTTTGGCACGAACCACTGAGCGCTCGGCCAGAAACAATCATCTATATTTCGAAAGGTCAGCCCCACCAGCCTAGGTTGGTTCCGTCTGAAATACTCCCGCAATGTCTCGTCCGGATCGTCTGCCAGAGATAAATCCAGTATCTCTGCTTCCATATTAGCCTGCGTAAGTGCTCCGGCCAGATAATCCAGACCCACAGGCGCGATCGGCGGCGTCATCCGATTTGTATTGATC
>CAZNQT010000580.1:0-3206 GCA_964574885.1 uncultured Pirellulales bacterium | reverse complement strand
ATAAAAAACCCGCGGATGGGTGGCAGCCTCAAGCGAACGCAGTGAGCTTGGGGCTGGTCGAAGTGAATGTATCGTTTGTTTGGGAAATTCGTAGGATGGGCTCTTAGCTCTCGCGGCGAAGCAATGCGAAGCCGGAGCCCATGCAGTATTCTTTGAATTTTACTAATTTGAATTTGTTTAGGATTTAGAACTTAGAATTTAGGATTTGAAATTAATTAAAAGGAGAAATCATGATCGACGCCTCTCTACTCTATACCCGCGATCACGAATGGGTTCGCCTCGAAGGCGATACCGCCACTATGGGGATTACCGATTATGCCCAGGAGCAACTGGGCGAAATCACCTTCCTGGAACTGCCTCAGGTCGGCCTGAACGTAACCCAACGTCAGGAAATCGGTATGGTCGAAAGCGCCAAGGCCGCTAGTGACATCTATTCCCCTCTGACCGGCGAAATTGTCGAAGTCAATCAGCAACTGGAAGAAACCCCTGAACTCATCACCCAGGATTGCTATCGACAGGGATGGATCTGCAAAATCAAAACTAATTCCGATTCCGACGCACAACACCTCATGAATGCCGAACAATATGAGCAGTATGTGAAAGGTCTCTGACATGCCCTTTATCGCCAATACCGATCAACAACGCCGGGATATGCTGAACGAAATCGGTCTGACCATGGCCGACCTCTTCGACGACATCCCGGAGAATCTCCGCTCTCGCTCACTCGATATCCCCGCAGGAATCAGTGAGCAGGAAGTCCGTCGCCGCCTGCTGGAAATGGGTGCGAAAAATTCCACCGAATTGGTTTGCTTTCTGGGCGGCGGGTTTTACGATCATTTTATTCCCGCCGCCGTGGACGACTTGGCCTCCCGCAGTGAATTTTATACCGCCTATACTCCCTACCAGCCCGAAATCTCCCAGGGTACCCTCCAGGCCATCTACGAATATCAGTCCATGATCTGCCGACTGACCGGCATGGAGGTGGCCAACGCCTCTCTCTACGACGGCGGTACTGCCCTTTATGAAGCCATGACCATGGCCATGCGCATTACCGGTCGAAATAAAATTATCATCGACGATACGGTCAATCCCATCTATCGCGTCATAATTGAGTCCTACACCCGCAATTTAAAAATCCATCTGACGCAAACGCAAAACGTGGACGGCTTGGCCAATCAAGTCCGGATTCTTCAGTCGATGGATAATGACACCGCCGCCGTCATTGTTCAAAATCCGAATTTCTTCGGTTGTATCAGCGATTTCTCCGATCTCGTTACCGCCGCCCATGACCAAGGCGCACTAGTCATCTGTGCCTGTTACCCGATTTCCCTGGGACTGCTCAAAACGCCCGCCTCGATGGGGATCGACATCGTCGTCGGCGAAGGACAAAGCCTCGGACTGCCCCTTTCGTTTGGCGGTCCCTATTTAGGATTCATGGCTACGCGACAGAAATATATTCGCAAAATGCCCGGTCGCATCGTCGGCCAGACTACCGACGCACAGGATCGACGCGGGTTCGTGCTCACCCTGCAGGCACGCGAACAGCACATTCGACGAGATAAAGCCACCAGTAATATCTGCACCAACGAAAGTCTGTGTGCCCTCCGCGCTCTTATTTATCTCTCTCTCCTGGGACCCAAAGGATTACAGGAAGTTGCCCAACTCTGTGCCGACAAAGCCAGTTATGCCTATCAACGCCTTACCGCCCTGCCCGACGTCCACGCCCGCTTCCCCGGCAAATGGTTCTTTAATGAATTTGTCCTCGAATTACCCTGCGAGGCCGCCGATGTCATCGCCCGGCTCATCGAAAAAGGGTTCGCCGCGGGATTCCCCCTCAGTCGCTATTATCAGAACATGGAAAATTGTATGCTTATCGCCGTTACCGAAAAACGCCACAAACAGGAAATCGGTATGTTGGCAGAAGCCCTGGAGGATGTACTGTGAAACTCATCTTCGAAAAAAGCATTCCTGACCGTCGCGGCGTCAAACCGCCGCGCAGCGACGTCCCTACCAGCATTAACATCCATCAGCGCTTGCTCCGCGACGCGCCTCCGGCCTTGCCTCAACTGAGCGAATTAGATGTCGTGCGCCATTTCACCGAACTGTCCCGACGAAACTTCGGCGTCGATACCAACTTCTATCCTCTCGGCTCCTGTACCATGAAATACAATCCCAAGGTCGCCGAGTTGATCGCTGCCTTTCCCGGCTTTGCCGATCTCCATCCCCTCATGCCCCAATTGCGTCTGGGCGGCATCCTCACCCAGGGCGCCCTCCAAGTTCTATATGATATGGACCTTCTTTTGCGTGAGATTACCGGGATGGCCGCCTTCACCATGCAGCCCCTCGCCGGCGCCCATGGCGAACTCACCGGCGTTATGATCATCTCCGCCTACCATCGCGATCGCGGGAATCAGAAAAACTTTCTCCTCATCCCCGACGCCGCCCACGGCACCAATCCCGCCAGCGCCAGCATCGCCGGCTATTCCGTCAAAACCGTCCCTAGCGATGAAAACGGCGTCATGGACCTCAACGCCCTGAAAGCCAGCCTCGACGATCAGGTCGCCGGACTGATGATCACCTGCCCCAACACCCTCGGCCTGTTCAATCCCTACATCCAGGAAATCTGCAACCTGATTCACAGCGTCGATGGACTCGTCTATTACGACGGCGCTAACTTGAATGCCATCACTGCCAAGGTGCGTCCCGGCGACATCGGTTTCGACATCGTCCATATCAATCTGCACAAAACCTTTGCCACCCCCCATGGCGGCGGCGGACCCGGCGCCGGCCCCGTCGGAGTGATGGAAAAACTCGTCGATTTTCTGCCGATTTCACTCGTCGTCAAATGCGAGGACGGCACCTATGCGCTTCAGTACGACCGGCCCAAGACGATTGGCTATGTCGCTCCCTTCTACGGCAACTTCGCCGTCATCCTCAAGGCCTATGTCTATATCCTCATGCTCGGCCGCGAAGGACTCCTCCGTGTTGCTGAAAATTCCGTCCTCAACGCCAACTATATCCGCGTCAAGCTCAAAGAATATTACGACCTCCCGTATCCACAGATATGCAAACATGAATGTGTGTTCAGCGCCTCACGCCAAACCGATTCCAAGGTCCGCGCCCTCGACATCGCCAAAGCCCTCATTGACGCCGGCTTCCACCCCCCCACCGTCTATTTCCCCACCATCGTCAAGGAAGCCATGATG
>CAZNQT010000579.1:0-3211 GCA_964574885.1 uncultured Pirellulales bacterium | reverse complement strand
GATCAAGCAGCTATTAGCGTGGTCGGTGCCGTTTGACCGGGACGGGAACGAGTTGGCGGTCGGTCGCGAGGGCGGGCACAACAGGGCGAGGGTGGTGCATGCGTTAGGGGATGCGACGGGCAAGGCAGTGGCGAGCGGTCTGATCGAAGAGGTGAAACGGCATCCGGCGATCAAGATATTCGAGAATTGTTTTGCCATAGATCTTTTGACGAACGGTCCGATATGCGAGGGCGCCTTTACATATCATCGGCGGCATGGGTATCAGTGCATCTGGTCTCGGCGAACGGTATTGGCGTCGGGCGGGGCAGGACGATTGTACCGCGAGACAACGAATCCGGAAGGAGCGACGGCGGACGGTCTGGCGATGGCGTATCGGGCGGGCGCGGTCCTTACGGATCTGGAGTTTATGCAGTTTCACCCGACGACGCTGTATATCGCCGGGGCGGAGCGGAAGCTGATCACGGAGGCTCTGCGGGGCGAGGGGGGCAAGTTAGTGGATCGCAAAGGTCAACGTTTTATGTCGGACTATCACGAAATGGCTGAGTTGGCGCCGCGGGATATTGTGTCGCGCGCGATATTTCACCAGATGGCCAAGACCGGCGCCACCCACGTCTATCTGGATGTACGGCACCTGGGCCGTCAATGGCTGGCAGAACGATTTCCCACGATCAGTACCCTGTGCCGGAGTTTTGATATCAATGTGGACAGGGATCTAATCCCGGTACGACCGAGCGCTCACTATATGGTCGGAGGAGTCAAGACGGACATAAACGGACGAACCCATATCGGGAATCTGTATTGCTGCGGGGAAGCGGCGGCGACGGGTCTGCACGGCGCGAATCGTCTGGCGAGCAATTCCCTGCTGGAAGGTTTGGTATTCGGGACGATTTGCGGCCAACAGGTTGCCCGGGAATTAGACACCGAGCCTGAAGCCCAGAACCGGTCCATTCGATATGAGATACCGGAATCGGAGCGTACAAGGCTGGACATATCGGACGTAACGAATTCGCTGCGGGCGGTGATGTGGCGGAACGTAGGGATCGTTCGTTGCGCAGAACGGCTGACAGAAACGCTAGAGATTATCGATCTGTGGCGGCGCTACGTTATGGACAAGGTGTTCGACAATCCGGAAGGTTGGCAGTGCCAGAATATGCTGACGGTGGCGCGACTGATGGCCGACAGCGCTCAGCAACGGCAGGAAAGCCGGGGCGTGCATTTCCGGCGCGATTATCCGGAAACGAACGACGCGCAGTACCTACGACACATCGAGGTGAACTCGGTTCCGGCAAAATAACACCGCGTCTCTTTTATTGCAAAACAAATCCGAAGATCTTTCCTCTTGATACCTTGGGATTTGGAAAGATCCTTTTCCTATCTTATCCACAGCGTAAGTGAACGTCCCATAATGGGTACAAGATATTTACTGAGGACCGATAAGTAATTTTGGGAGTGGCGCCATCTACGAATGTCGGAAGGAATGATTATATCGATAATAAACATTAGAAGGATAATCGGCGTTGTGAACCAGGAAACCTCGGATTACTCCAATTAAACGAACCTGATTTTTTGACTTAAGGGTTCCGCGTATTTTATATTTTCATAGGTGAAAATTTATATAGCGTGACAGCGAGCACCAGGGCTGTCGATCATTCTCGGAATGGTAATCTTAGTTTAGGAGGCTGAGGTGAGACATTCTCATGAGAGCCAAGGATTATTCGCGTCGGGGCTTCAGTTCTCTGATGGCCACCATTTTCGTAGCGTTGTTTGCCGTGTTGTCGATTTCGTTTACCGCCATCACGAATATCAACGTTCAGTTGTCGAAAAACCACCGCGATATAAAGATGGCGCGTGCCGCGGCGGAATCGGGTCTGGAGTTTGCCGCGTATTTGGTGAATTCGTATGAACCGCCCACGGAAGCCTATTCCGCGTATAACACGGTGAGCGAAACGGAGGCGAGGGATACGTTTGGGTACTTCGCCGATCATGTGGAAGATGTGTTGTACGGTTCGCCCATACTGAACGGCGCGGGGATCTCGTGGGATCCCGGCAACGGGCAATTACGCATCCCGGCCAGTGGCGAAGTGCAATTGTCAACCAATACTACGGCAGGATTTTCGCTGCTGTTTGAGTTTGTAGCCGGGGATGAAAACAATCCGAATCGAATCGTCGTCACCAGCAGCGGCGGAAGCGATCAGATCCAACGCAGTGTGGGAATGAGTTATCCGATTCAAAAAGACAGCAAAGTCATCGAATACGCGATTGCCAGCCGCGGGCGGATGTGGGTTACCGGCGACAGCACCATCGAGGGCGATATTTACAGCGGCTGGGACCGGACGGATATTTCGCCTTTTAATATGACCAGCGACTCCCACCTAAACGGGACCATCAATACGGTGTTGACACTGGAAGAAATCCAGGCGGAAGGCGCCTTTCAGATGGAAACTCTGGATGATGACGGCAATCCGATGTTCGACGAAAACGGCGACCGGATATACAGTCCGCAAGACGAGATTCAAGGCTATCATGAAGGGATCAATTACGACGTGCCCAACATGGATATGCCGGGAATGGATATTTCCGATTATAATACGGATATGTATCTGGATATGGTGGAAACCACGATTCCCGAATCTTCGGTGCACCGGACGGAGTATTTTCCCCATGTGGCCGGCGACTACACCCAACCGAGCAGTTACTACAGCCGACAGTTGAACCGTAATGTCTATGAGGGCCAAACGTTTACCAATGCCAAAGTGGCGAATAACAGCAATGCCCTGTTCAAGAATTGTACCTTTGAGAAGGTGTTGTATATCGATTGCAGTAAGAGCACGAGTAGTTACTATAATAATGTTCGCTTTGAAAACTGCACCTTCAACGGAATTATTGTGACGGATACCCCGAGCCAATTAAAATGGCAGCATAATGCCCTGTACTTCACCGGGACGGCAACCTTCGAGAATAATTTCATGGAAGAGGCGACCATCCTGGCGCCGCATTTTAACGTGAACCTGGGTAACACCAACCCCCAGGGGGGAGATACCAACGTGTTAACCGGCGCCATTATCGGCGGGATTGTGGATATTCGCGGCAACGCGGAAATCTATGGCACCGTGTTGTCGATGTGCGATACCACGCAGTGGAGCAGCGGGTACGTCTCAAATATTGGCGCCACTCTGGGCGACGGCGGAAGTGAAACCACGGAACCCGGGGA
>CAZNQT010000578.1:0-3216 GCA_964574885.1 uncultured Pirellulales bacterium | reverse complement strand
GGCCAGCCCTATGCCGGTACCGGATGCCTCGGAATTCAGTTTATCAAAAAGGCCGAAGATCTTTTCCTGATAGCGGGGTTCGATGCCAATCCCGTTGTCGCGCACGTAAAATACTGTTTCTCCCTCGTCCAGGCGGTGGCCGATCTCAATGCGGGGCTCGGTTTGGTCCCCCATAAACTTGATACTATTTTCGATCAGATTCTGTAACACCTCCCGTAGGCGGATTCGGTCCCCATAGACGACCGGCATATCCGGAAGGATCTCAAATTGTATTCTGGGTGCTTTCGGGTCGCTGGAAAACAGGGCCAGGGTTTCTTGGGTCAGATCCCCTAAAGGTACGGGTTCAGGCGGATTGACGATTCTACCAATTCGCGACAATTCCAGCAACTCGTCTAAGAGGCGTTCCATGATCTCGGTGGCATGGGATATCCGCTGCATGTCTTCGGCGATCAAGTCCGCATTGTCCGCAGCCAGATCCTGCTTGAGCATACTTACAAAGCCTTTCGTCGTGATCAGCGGGCTTTTCAGGTCGTGCGAGACGGTATAGGTGAATCGTTCGAGTTCGGCGTTTTTCGCTTCCAGCTCGGCGATGAGTTTTTCTCTCTCCTGTTCGGCTTCCTTCCGTTCGGTAATATCCTGCGCTATGCCCACCACTTGATAAATTTCACTCTGCTCGTTTCGGATCGGAAAGCCGCGATCTCGAATCCAGCGGATCGAGCCGTCCGGTCGAAGGATGCGGTATTCCTCGTCGTAACTGTCTTCTTCTCTTAAATTCGTAAATTTCTCCCAGGCGCTGGAGCGATCCTCAGAATGTATCGCTTGCGCCCAACCCTCAGGATGCTGATATAGACTCTCGAGAGAGCGCCCCCATATTTTTTCATAAGCGGAACTAGCGAAGATAGTGCGGTGGGAGGTCCAATCCGTGATCCAGAAAACATCTTCGATGGTATCGGCTATTTTCTGAAGCTTGGTCTGACTCTCTCGTAGCGCTTCCTCAGCCCGCTTGCGTTCGGTGATGTCGAGAGCGGTAAAGGTGACGCCCGCCGATAAATTCTGAGGATCCAGGGGAGTGGAACTGAGCAGGATATCGATGATGGTACCGTCTTTTCGCTGCCAGCGGGTCTCCACGGTTCCGGTTCCTAAGACGCGAATTTGTTGATATTTTTCTTGACCAACGTATTCATAATCCTCATCCGTAGGATAGAGTATGCGGGCATTTTGGTTTATGAGTTCGTCGGCGGAATAGCCCGCCATCTCACAAAGCCGTTCGTTAACCTGAACCAGCATTCGATTCGAGACTACGCCGATCCCCGTAGGCGCCGCCCGGAAAATGCTTTGTAACCGTTCTTCACTCTCCCGCAGCGCCTTCTCCGCCTCTTTCCGATCCGTAATATCATGGGCAAAAGCGCAGTTGTATTCTTTACCTTCGAATTCGACAAAGTTCGCGGTGATTTCTACCGGAAAGAGTTTGCCGGTTTTCGTCCGATGGTGCGATTCAAAGGCAAACGATATGGTTTCTTTTAATTTCTGCCAGTGGTCAGGCCAAACCTCGGGGGGAAAGTCAGGATCGATATCCTGTACACTCAGGGTTAGTAATTCTTCTCGTGAATATCCCAACTCGCGGCAGGCGGCTTCATTCACGTAAACAAACCGGGCATCGGATCCCATCCAGAACGCTGCATCGGAAGTGTGATCGACGGCGAATTGGGTAAAGCGGAGTGCTCGTTCCGCTTGCTTTTGTTCCGTGATGTCCCGTAAGACGGAACGGCTGTGGCGGATGCGGCCTTCCTTATCGCGAACCGCCGAGGCGTTCAGGATGACATCCACCCTGCGGCCGTCCCGGCATTCTAACTGCAATTCCACATTTTTAACCTCTCCGGTGCGGGAGAAGGTTTCAAACGCTTTTCGGATTGTCCCCTGTAAATCGGCAGGATACAATTCCCAGACCGCCCGCCCGAGGAGTTCTTCGCGAGGACGACCGATCACGGTTTCCAGCATCCGGTTGCATTGGAGAATGGTGGCCGTGGCCGCGTCCACCGAAACAAACATATCCGGGGCATTATCATACAGATCCTGGTAGCGCGCCTCGCTGTTGCGTAGTTCCCGCTGCGCGATCTCTTGCAGAAAAGCATACATCACAAACGCCCACCACATAGGGAGTAAGGCCCCGATGATATTTTCCAGCGTTTCATGGGCTTTTGTAATACCAGACCATTCCAATAAAAGGCAAATATTATAAAGGAGGGTGAAAAAAATTAATAAGGAAAATAATGCCTTGGTTTCTCGTAAAAACACTCGTTTCCTGCCATGCCACAGAAAAACGAGTGCCGCCATGGCAGCTAAAGATGCTATCAGATCAAATGCGGCAATCCACCAATTAGGAGATTCCATTGTCAGGTCTCCTTACCCAGGAAAAACGTTCTATAGCTCCACCAGGCGATCATCATCGTACTACCCGCGTAGCAAAAATGTTCTAGGTAATTGAATAGCCGGTTATAAATGGAACCATGTTCAAACAAATCTTCCACAACCGTTGCCGTCCAACCGGTCAGCACAATACTAAAACTGGTGATGAGAAGGTACGATCCCGGCAATTGCTTGAGTGGCTTCCTTCGGAATATAACCAGGATCAACACCCCCACCCCTAACAGGAGCATTACGATTTCATTCTCTTCAAAAGGCATTCTAAAATCTCCTGTGGTTTCCTCTCCGCATGACGCAATCAGAGAATCATTATGTGTTTGTCGTTAGTGACTCGTAAAGCATAGATGCACTGGAGATTTAAATCAAGCCCATTTTCGTAAAGGGCTGTTTTTCCCGTATGGATGCCTCTATCCCGAAATGGTTCTTCGGGTTTCACCAGGGGCATGATCAGCAAAGGCTGTCTCGTCTCGTACAGAGAATCGCGGCGGCGGCGACCGCGGCCGTTTCGATACGCAACACCGTATCGGTTATACGAACTTCCCGGGCGCCGTGCTCGTTCAGCAGTTGTTCTTCTTCCGGTGTCAGACCCCCTTCCGGCCCGATAAAGACTATCAGGATCTGCGAAACATCATCCTCCTGTAATAATAAGGAGGGAGCGTTCGGATTCGGACTACCATAGAGCAGCGATGTTTCCGATGATTCCGAAGTGAGATTTTCCAAACTCTGCTTCAGGGACTCGGCCCGATCGATCCGGGGCAGAAAAAGTCGTTCACTTTGCTTGGCCGAAACAAT